>NZ_CP037920.1:6816061-7116061 GCF_007748195.1 Gimesia aquarii | reverse complement strand
CGACGATCCGAAATCATCCGGCGGCACTGTCCTCGCGTGTGAAATCATTAAATTACCTCAATAACATTCTGGCAAAGATTGAAGGCACAGACGCCGGTTCCATTGAAGCCTTGATGTTGAATCATAAAGGCGAAGTCGCAGAATGCACGGGCGATAATATCTTCATTATTAAAGATGGAGTTGTCAAAACGCCTCCCGTCGAAGCAGGTATCCTGGAAGGTATCACCAGAAACGCTGTGATTAAACTGGCAGAAAAATCGGGTATTACCGTAGAGCAGTTACCCTTCACTCGGCACGATATTTTCATCGCCGATGAATGTTTCCTGACCGGTTCGGCTGCCGAAGTGATTCCCGTTGTCGCCCTCGACGGTCGTGTAATCGGTGATGGAAAACCAGGCCCGATTACCAAAGACTTAAACGAACAGTTTAAACAACTCACGCGCGAGTAACTTCTCCGGTGACATGATTCGTTTCGGTTGAACAAAAAATGGGATTGACATTTTCGGGAATCCTTTCATACGCACACTTTGTTCCTGGGTCATTATTTTTATCTTGACACTCACATGCGGATCACGAAACTGCGCGATCTGCGTCGCGCGCGTGGAAAAACTTTTTTAGTGTGCTCTTTTCCTCCCTGTTGATTTCGTCACTACAAAAACCGCTTTGTTTTTCAATATTCTGATAGGAATAGTGTGAACTAATTCTAAATACACAGTTTCCTGAGGTTGTTATCAAACCGTTTCACATGCACTTCGCGTCGATCTCATTTCACTTGACTTCCCTTTCAATCGTTGTTGACGTTTAGTCACCTCTTGACTCGTTCGTGCCCTTCAAGATGATTTCTCTTCGTCCTCGCTGATCAATGTTTTTAAGGTAACGAGTCACTCTTTTATTTTGATGTAAATTCTGGAATGAGAAATTCAATTGTAAAATACAAGTATCGTTTGTCCCTGGCATAGCTCAGTTGCTTGATTTCAAAGACTCGCATTGATTAGATCCAGAATCCACTATATCTGATGTCAACTCAAATGCGGAGATGAATACCCGGTGAACTTTCGTTGCATCAGCCGATTTGTGTGTTAGGATGGGAAAACGAGAATCGGCGCGATCGGTTTGCTGGCTTCATGTGTTTATTCTCTCAGCGGAACCGTAAATTGTCTGTCCAGTCGGGATCTTTTTGATGCAAATCTTAAACCGAACAATTGTTTGTTGCTTATGTGTCAGTGCTTTACTTTTGTCACTGGGTGCAGAGGAGCAATCTGCAGCGGTTTCGGCTGCTACAGAGAAGACCGATCAGAAAGTCGTAAAACAAGCACTCGCCAAATTCAACTCGTTGATTGGTGGCTGGCGTGGCGTGGGGATGATCAAGCGAAATTCCCGTAAAGGGGCCTGGTCGGAAAAGGCAGAGTGGGTTTGGAAATTCGACCCAAACTCTACTGGGATCGCCTATCAGATCACGGATGGCAAATTTCTGAAATCGGCATTACTGACATATGATCCGCAAAAGAAAACCTATCTTTTGTCTACCGTCTTGCCTGATGGAAAAACGCGGGACTATAGGGGTACATTGGATAAGGACACGTTGGTCTTAGAATCAGCGCCTGATAAAGAGGGGACGGTCTATCGCATCTCCGTTAGACGTCTTAATGAAAAACGGACATTGGTACTGTTTCAGAAACGGAATCAGGGGCAGTCGTTTTATTACCGCTTGGCAGAGGTTGGTTATACAAGAGCTGGCACCCGATTGGCAGAATCAGGGAGTGGTGGCCCGGAATGTATCGTGACTGGTGGTGCTGGTACGATTCAAGTGAGCTATCAGGGCAAAAACTATTATGTTTGTTGCAGTGGATGTAAACAGGCTTTTGAGGAAGATCCTGAAACGTTCATTGCAGAGGCGAAGAAAAAAGCAGACGCACGTCGCAAGAAGAAATCGAGCCAGTAATTCGGTTCACTGAGCACAAAAACGAATGCGTTTTCATTAGAAGTGTTCAAGTGAAGAACCCAGGTCACCCACTGTTGGTTCTTCCAGGATGACTTCCTTATCCGCCAAATCAGTACGAGGCAATGGAATTCGCTCACCCTTTGAGGATTTCTTCGACATGGGGTTTAACCATTTGGGGAGCTTCGAGAAATGCGAAGGTTCTTCTAATTTCGTCTGTAAAATTGCCGGTTCCAGTTCAACTGGTTGTTGCTGAGACACATTTTGAATGGAAGTGGGTTTTTCTTTTTTGGTATAAAATTCCAAACCGAAAAAAGGAGACCGGCCATCACTGTCCATTCGGAACATTTTATTAGCAATGCCCTGGCACCCTGATTGTGTACCAATCAGGAGGGTCGTAATACTAAGAACCCAAATTAGTCGCAGCCCATTCATTTGTCGACTTATTCCATCCTTGTCTAAGTCAAATCACTCTTAATTTACTTTGCTGTCACATTTGAATTGATACTGTATCAACGATGTTTTGTGACGGCTCTCTTTTCACTGATTTGGAACGAATCCCTTTTCGTCATCGACTAACTGAATCTTTCAGTTTGCTCAATTTTAGTAGATGGAGGGATCTCTTTGAAATTTTTTGATTTGAAGCCGTTTATCCCCAATAGATTACTGATCTATTCGTCCGTAATCGACTCAGCCATTTCACTTTCGATCTCTTCTTCAGACTGAACGGGAGGTTCGCTCTGTTTGGGAACATCACGAAAACCGAGTGTGCTGGTGATTGGCCCATCACCGCCTGCCATTTGACAACCCGTCATCGACAGCACACAGAGCATGGAACAGCAGATTGTAAGGTGTAACTGTTTACGCATAGGGATTCCTTTCCCTTTGACCCCATAATAATACCCCCTTAAAATCTGTTGCGGTTAATAACAGGAAATGGCTTTTATGTGAAGAGCATTTTGTGCTTCGGCACACCTCTCCCCCTGATTTTCAGAGACATTTCAGGTACCTTTCTCTCATGTTGATTTTTCGCGTCATGTTGTTTTAAGGCCACATAGTGGTAACTGCTTTTCTATAAATGGTTTACGTGTTTAAACCCTCTTTCACCGTTCCAAGCGTTGTGAATTCGCCTCATTCTGTTTTGGTCTCGGTTTGTCATGTGCCGAAAAAAATGTCCGCAATGTGTTTTTTCTATCTGATGACCTGTTAACGACTTACAGTTCTGTTTTTGAACAGATTGTAAAAAGTTTTTAGCGCGGAGCCCCTTTTGGTATTCAGCTTGCTTTACATCCCTGTATCAACTTTAAAACACAAAACTCGATGCAAAGCATTCATATTTAACACCAGGGAGACCAACACCATGAAAAACATCTTCACTCAACTGATGAACGACGAAGCCGGATTCATTGTTTCTGCCGAGCTTGTTTTGATTTCCAGTATCGCCGTTCTGGCAATGATCGTCGGACTGTCTGAAGTTGCTTTAAACGTTAACAATGAACTCGAAGATGTGGGCAGTGCCTTTTCCTGCATCGATCAGTCTTTCAAACTCAAACATGCACATGGTCACAAAGCCTGCACCGAATCAAGCAGCTTTTACGATTCGTCTGACTTCTGTGCTGGTCAGTGGGACGTTGAATAATTGTTCCCTGAAAAACCGAATGACAACCTCCAAAACGTCCTTTCTTTCCTGAAGACTGTCTGCAGGGCTTCACCAACCCTGCAGATTTTAAAACCCGAAACAAACCCAATACCCACTTTATGAACTGGAGACTATCACCATGAAAACCGTGTTGATTCAACTGATGAACGACGAGGCCGGATTTATTATCTCTTCCGAGCTAGTGCTCGTTTCAACAATTGCCGTATTGGCCATGATTGTAGGGCTGAGCGAAGTCGCTCACAACATTAACCAGGAACTGGAAGATGTTGGTAGTGCATTTGGTCGGGTCAACCAGAGCTTCTATGTTTCCGGTGCCTCAGGCCACAAGGGCTATACGTTTGGAAGTGATTTCAATGATCGGGTTGATTTCTGTGACAGTCAAAACGACATCGTTTGTGACCGTGGCCCTGTTCGTGAAGGACGAGGTTACAACAACTAGGCGTCTCGTTATGACTGCGAAATAGATAACGTTTTCCGCATAGGAAGCAGGCTTGCATCGAGGCGGAGGTCTCCACCTCAGACACCCTGATCATTTCAAATGATGAGGGTGTTTTTTTATGCGCAGCATGATGACTTGGTATCAAGTCAACCAGGAGCGGCTTTGGTGTACTTGTTCCGGTTGCTCAACATGATGAGGGGCTTTCAGTGATTCCGGAGAGTGGATCGTTTTTTTTTCCTCGACGGTTTCAGTCTGCAGGATTTCGATAAGCTCACACCAGGACTCTCGATGAATCTCCAAGACCTTAATGGCATCGTGAATGTATTTCGGATCCTGTTTAACATCTGCGTGGTTTAAGTTCTCATATACAAAGACAAACAGTGCTTTCAGCTGTTCAACCATCTCGGGTTGCTGTTCGGGATTCAATCCACCTATCAGTTCGGCAACGAGCTCACGGCTTTTGTCTAACGCAAAGTGAGTCTGCTCAAAATTTTGGGTTTCTGCCGCCTGTGCTGCTTTTCGGGCAAAACGTAATGCGCCATCAACCACCATAAGATGCAACTGATGTGGTTGTGCTGTTAGAACCTGGTTCTCAATATAATCGCTTCCGTTCATCTCCTTGATCGCCCCTCTATTTAATTTGATTGACTCGATTTAGTAGAAATTATTTTTTATTGTTGGAATTGTTAAAAGTCAGAAGTTGCAGTCGTTCTAATGCAGACTGTTGTGAGTTCAATTGATTGACGATCGTTTCCTGTAGCGTAAATTGGCGAATCAGTCGTTCGCGACGGTCTTCCAAAATCGAATTCAGTTCATCGACACGTGTGTTCAATGAAAGTGCCGATGCCTGCAATGAATCTATCTGTGCTTTAAACGATCCGGTAAAGGGATCCGTCATCGCGGTGATCACTTCATCCATGACAACGGCAAATCCCGTATCTTCCTGCTGGAAAAACTCCGTAACGGCACTGGGATCGTCGATCAATACCTGATCAAAAAAAGATTCGTTAAGCTGTAATTTCCCATTACTACTAAACTGAACTCCTAATTCAGACATGCTCTTAATCGAGTTGTTACTGACAGAAAGTTTTTTTGTCAGTAATCCTTCCAAACGGGAAACCGTTGTCAATACAACACCATTTCCATTGAGCACACCTCGTTCATTCGTTTCAGAGTTAAAACTGGTGAGTGAATCTTTGGCATCGACGAAGGCATTATATGCAGTGATAAAATTATTGATCGAAGATTTAATGCCTGCGGTATCACGGGCAACAGAAATTGTGGCTGGTGAAGTACCTGTTGAAAGTAAGTCGATTTCCAGTCCTGTAATGGCATTGTCAAAACTGTTGGTAGATGAGGTCAATAAAAATGAGGTTTGCGGGTTACTACCAATGCGAATGAGAGCGTCTTCAGCATCAACAGAAGTGGAAAATCCAAAATCGAATGAACTCTCCAGAATCATTTCCCCTGCACCACCGCTTCGTACAGACGTCAAAGAGAGTCGAGAAGAATTAAATGCCGTGCCATCATCAATAATCGATGCGGTTGCAACGCCTGTGGCATTAATTTTTTCTGCAATGTCATCAAGCGTATCTGTTGCCTCAACCGTGATCACTGTCGTCTGATTACTTTCGACACTGGTTGTTCCTGAGCCTAAAATTCCCAAGTCCGCTGCCACGGTTCCACTGGAGACTTCTTCGACTTTGACATCGAATGAGCTTCCACCTGTACTTTCGATAATAAAACCATCTCCGGCATCATTCAGACGGGCATTGATTTGCGCACTGGCTGTGGTGGCAGCATCATTAATTTTTGTGAGCACATCCCCGATTGTTTTAGTGGTTGTTGCGTCTGACAAGTCGACGTTAAAGCTGACTCCATCACGGTCTGTAATGCGAATGCTACCCGTTGAGACCGCCGTACCATTTTTTCCATAAGTCGATAAGGATGTCTCTTCATTAACATAACGCAAATCCAATGAACCGGAATCAACGGTATGTTTTGTTTCAGCAAGTGTTGTATCGATTTTGAGGAAGCTGGCTAAATTCCCGGTGACATCTTGTATTTCAATGGATGTTCCCGAAGGAGCCGAGAGATCTTTGATTTGGATCCCCGTTTTTGTATCGTTCAAGCTGGCTTCTATTTGAATTGAGCCATTCGCGTTGATCAGATCAATCACATCATCCAGAGTTTCCGCTGAAGAAAAGTCGATGGTTGCATTTCCTGCTGCACCATCTGTAATGGAAATCTGACCTGCGTTTAGTACGGTTCCCGTCGCGGAAACTCCGCCATTCAGGCTTCTGAGCAAGACGGAATTTAAACCACCAGAGAGGGTGCCCAGAATGGTTCCACCGGGAGCTGACTGCTGAATTCCCAACTCACGTGCTGCTAATGAGCTGTTCAAGGCAGTGACTTCAAAGGTAGAACCACCGACGGTATTATCAACCAGGCTTAATTTCCCATTACTGTCAATAGAGGCGGTCACTTTGCCTGCATTAGAGACATCATTATTGATTAAATCGACGACGTCTCCAATCGTCTGCGCGGTATCTAAATTAACGTCGATGGTTGATGCATCCGCGGCCGTGATTTGAAAGTCATCGGAACCTGCGACTGTCGTAATCCCATTTCCATCGTTAATTTGTGACAAGTTAAAATCAGTAGTCACTCGATAGACGGAGTCACCATTAAACGACGAGCCAGCCACTGACTTCAAAATTCCCAAATCAGCTGCTGTTTGACCGCCGCCCACTTCGGTGACGGAAAGAGTTCCCACACCTGAGCCGGTATCGGTAATCACCAGATGATCGTCTTCAATACTGGCGACAATCGTTGTGGCTGACTTATTGATGGTGTCGATCACATCATCGATATCAATTGTCTTGGTCAGGTCAATGACTTCTGTCTGACCATCGCGGTCGGTAATGCGAATACTCCCACGTTGAACGCCCAAACCATTATTCAACTCTTCCAGAAGTTTGGGCTGATCCAGCTTACCGCCATTTGAAAGGGTAATGGTGGTTGCTGTTCCAATTTGTGTTGTATCGGAATCAGCGAATCCTTTTGAAATGACTTGATGGTTCGATGAGGTACGCAAGCCCTGTAATTGATAGGTGGCTGCGGTGGCGGTGCTGTTGGCGGCAACGCTGAATTGACTCGTGTCGGAGCTCGTGGCCTGCAGCGTCTCAAAAGTGCTTTCCAGGCCCAGTGTTTGTACTGAGGAATTCAACGAAAGCAGGTTGGCTTCGAGGGTCTTGATACCCCCTTCAACAGCGGTAAATCCGGACGCACGATCTGCCAGCTTCACGAGAGCATTTCGCTGGACGCCGATCAGGGCGTCCACAATTTCCGTAATGTTCAATCCGGTTGCCAGACCGACACCGGAACTAATGCCTGACATCTTACCAAGCCTGTCTTAGAGTAATTGAGCGACTGCTCCTCTTACATTACAAGAGCCAAATCCTGAAGTCATATCGTTAGTGCGCGCTTGGGCCCTTAATCATTGACCGCGCACGACGGACTACTGCATCTAAATTTATATCGGTTAGTCAAAGGTTGCTGCTTGAAGAGAGTGTTCCAAGATCTGCTCTGTAAAGCGGCTTTTTAAAAGAATTTAGCAATTATGAGGAATTTTCAGGCCATGATGCTATTCGATCACAGCATAGGAAAGTGAAGTCGCAAAGGGAAATCGTTTCAGTCGTAACTTTGGCAGTCCGATCGTTTCCATTGCAGCGAGAGTCTCTCCTGGAAATAAATCCATATTTAACTCATCAAAGGCAATGATTGCCCCTTTGGGCATTCGTGGAATCAGTTGCTCCAACGCGATTTTTGTTGGTTCGTATAAATCTGCATCGAGATGTAACAATGAAACGACCAGATGCTGATTTTTTTCGAGATATTCTGGCAGCGTGACACCGATATCCCCTTTCACTAATTCCACTTTCGGAATGTGATTCAGATAACGGGTGGAATCATAAACCTGTGTCGCTCGTTCGATATCTTCCATTGCGTTTTCTTCTGACTTGAAACCGCCTACTTCAAGATGTTCGCTGGTTCCCGTTGTGTCTTTTTCGCTCAATGAGGGAAAGCCTTCGAAAGTATCAAAGCCGATAATTTTTCGTAGATAATTAACAGGCTCTAAAATCGCACTGAATTGTGCCCAAGCCATTAAGCTGGCGCCCCGGTGCACGCCGAGTTCGACAACTGATCCGTTAACATCTAACTGTTGTTTGAAAATTTCATAACGAGCCAGTAATTTAGTAATCGATTGTCTTGAAACGTATTTAGTAAACGCATCTAACTTGTTTAAGTTCGTGCCAACACTTGTTTCCCAATACTCCTCGACAGCATTGAGTGCATTTAAATCACTCGCAGACTGATTCTGCGATTCTCCCACGTTGCCTCGTAGTAAACCTTTTTTTTCTGCCATATCTAATTAGCTTTTTATGAAGTGTTTCGTGAATAAATCTGGTTTCAGGATGCCGATCTCTGCATTGCGTTTCTGGCACGTGTGATTTCTTGAATGCGCCAGCCTTCGTTCAGGAATTGAGGATCTCTTAGATCCCGATACCGCAAATTCAATACAAACCGGACATGATCCGATTGATTTTTTGATGGAGTGTGCGGTGTCAGACTGTGAAATAACAGCACGTCTCCTACATCCAGCGCCGTTGGTACAACGCGGTCGTATTGGTTCACCTCTTCGGGAGGAAGTGAATGCCATTTCGTGTTAATTCCATGATTATATTCGTCGTGTGGAACCGGTGGTTTTTGATGCTCACCTAATGCGAACGTCAGACTACCATTTTGTTGATCCGTTTTCTGTAGAGGTGCATAGAGCGTAATTGTTGAATGGGGACCTTCATTGTAATACCAGTCCTGATGCCACGACGCAAGATGCCATTCTCCCTGAGGCATACTCATGAGAATGATATACCGATCATGGATTGAAATTTCATGCGAGAGCAGTTTTTCGAGAATCGCCATTAATTTCGAATGTGCTCCCATCGCATGCAGGGATGGAGCAAAATTCATGGCATCATATAGAATGCTCTGCGTACCGGGAGCCTGCTCTTCCAGCCTGATCAATCGATCGCTGATTTGTGAAATCTCATTTTCGTTTTCAAAGACTTCACAACCGTTGTGTCGTTCCAGGAGAGTGAGGCGTCCTGAAAGATCGTTTCGAATCGACAGGAAGTCCACGGGATCAAACAGGTTTTTTACCAGCAGAACCCCTTCTTCTGCATATTGATCCAGGCGCTCATTTGAAAGTTCAACACCTTCTGTCTGACAGTTCAAGGTACATAATTGGTTTATAGGAAGCATCATTCACCATCCCTGGTCATTTTGATGAGCCGTGTGTTTATTGTTCGTAGCCAAACTGATCGACTAAAGGTTTAAAAAAACGGTTGACCATTGATCTTTCAGACTGAGTCAGCTGGTTGCGCCACTTGCCAATCAGCAGAGGTTGAACAAGGGGCGAATCTGACGTGTGCTCTTCATCAAGTCGTAATGCTTGTGCCGGGAGCGAGTCGGTGGCTGTGGAAGCAACCGCGCACTCGGGTTGTGCCATTAATTCACGTATTTCAGCAGCAATTTCCGAGGCAACGTTCAGTTTTAGTAAAACTCCTAATTTGGTCGCCATCTGAAAAATCAAAGCTTCAGCATTTTCTACGATGTGTTCATAAGGAATGACCATGATTCCCGGTAGACAAAGTGCATGGTGTATTTCCTGATAAGCACTCACTGTCTGGTCGACGGCGGTTGAGAAATTGATGTCGCTGTTTTCCATCTCGATGCAAACCACATCACGAGGGTCACGATAATGATAAAAAGGGCGTACGGCATCCTGTTGAGCGGCCTCAATAGCTTCTTCGGTCAGCAAATGAAACCGAATAATCATTCGCTCGTTTACATTCATCGTTCCAATCAGATGATTCAGTTCCTCCAATGACTCTGGCTCTTCGACCTGGAACGTATAGTTCTGTTTTTCCCAGATCTTCTTAAAGACTTCCTGTGACCAGTCGGTTCCTGAATTGGGAATTCCGAAATTAAAGATGATCATATTTTATCCTGTCTGAAATCGTGGTCTTTGTGGAAGCATTCATATATCGAACGCTGATTCCGTCTACGTTTATATGATATCGCTGTCGATTGAATCACGTTGTCTGTTTTTCTGTGAAAGGAACTGAGGCCTTGGGACCTGTGATTCAGATTGGTCGTGTTCCCCACGGTAGGGGTGTTGATCTTTGAAATAATCGATCAATCGCCCCTGATATTCGATCAAGATTGCCTTGAAGGGAATTTGATTGCGTTCAATTTCAAGTACAATATCGGCGGCTCGCCATTGAGTGGCAATCAGAATGACTTCGACCGGTTCTTCGATCAAATGATCTCGGAAGAGAATTTCCTGACCCGTTCCAGGTACAAAAGTGCCGACTTTATTCTGATCTGAATCGATTACAACCGGAAAGCGATTTTGATCAAGCTGGTTCTGGTTGATAAACGCAGCCGCTTTTCCAGTACCGCCCCAAATTGCCACTCGTTTTCCGGTGCTCACCAGATCATCAAACTGCTGCGCCAGTTGAGCCGCAGACTGCAGAGCCTTTTCCTGAAACATCACTGCCTGACGTGCTAATTCGACCTGGTGTTTTTGCGGCTGGAAGCTGGCCAGTCCGTAAATCACTTCGCCGTTGTAGCTGGTTTCAATCAAATCAACGGCTGTGGCACAGCGGGTTAACAGTCTTTCCAGCGATTGGGTCGTAAAATGAGAATTGTGCTCGTAGAAGAAGTCAACCGTGCGACCTGCCGCCAGTACACCGTCAATACAGGGGACTTCAATAAACAGTTTGGTCGCACACTCAGCGACGTTCGCGGCAAATGCGACTTCTTGCGCAAAACCCAGAGGATTCATCAAATGTTCAAACACATGTCGGCTGATGATCAGATCGGGCTGCAGTTCCGCCAGATGTGTTCCTGGTTCAAACAACATCGCCCGAGCATCAATCAAGGCGCCTTCGGTCTCGATTTCTGCGTTTGGATCAAAGCCGATGAATTTTCCTGTAGGAATTTTCTTTGCCAGTGAACGCAATAGATGACCTTCTCCACAACCGATTTCCACAACAGTTGGATTTTCAGGCAGATGCTCTGAAATCAGGTCGCAGACTTTCTGCAAGTGTTCAGACCAGATTGCTCCTTTGTTGAACATTAAGTTTGGTTTATCTGAATAAGGAACCTTCGCATAGTCGAACGCGGCATTCGAAATGTGTCCGCAATCCACACACCGCATGAAGTCATGCGGCAAACGTTCCATCGTCTGTGCTTCTTCGCAGGTCTGTGGCCACGCCAGTGTCGTCAAGGGGAGCAACCCTCCATCATAAAACTGGACCGCAATATGGTATCCACAAGCGGGACATGTATAATTCTGCATGGCAGAATTGAGGAGATGGGAGTGATCTTGACTTTGTGTGTTGTTTAATGAAGCATCCATGCTTTCATCCTTATTTGAGGCAGAGCTTATCAGATTCGTATGAGGTTGATGAGTTTTTTTTTGTGTTTCTAACTCGTGCAATGCAGATTCGAAAAACGCTTCCAGTTCTCGAACAGTGTTCATATCTTCAAAAACAAGATGACTTTTGGAAAGAATTTTCAGACGGAGTTGATCGCGGAAATTTTCATCTTCACCAATGCGACAGGCGAGATCAATGTATTCGTCGATAGACGAAACAACGCAGTCCATAATCTCCATCTTTTTATAGACAGCCAGCATACCGCGACCACGCATATATTTTGCCGGCAATGTCACAACAGGCGTTCCAATGGCCATCGACTGATAGGAAGTATTGCCGCCTCCGAAGTGCATCGGATCCAGCATGACGTCGGAAATATAAATCAGGTTCAGAAAGTCATTCGTCGACATTCCGCGCAACCAGTGAATTCGATCAACGACATCAGAAAAAGATTTATTAAATCGTTCGACTAGTAAATCCTTCCATTTGGAAATTTGGTCACGAATCATAACGATACGTGCTTTTGGGTCTTTTCGTAGAATACCTGCCAGGACCTGATCAAATTCAGGATGAATTTTAAACATGGTTTGAGGGCAGGCATAAATATGTACGTCGTCCGAAAGCCCAAATGCCCCTCGCGTTTTTATTTTTTCCGGTAAACTGGGTCGATAATAGTAAGATGGTAGAGAATTTAATTGAACTAGTTTTTCTGAGTAGTGTTCTTCTGCATCTTCCGGTTCGATCAGCTTGCTTGAGATAAAATAATCAATGGTTTTTAAGCCGGTCGTAATTGGGTGTCCCCAGGTAACACTCTGGATGGGTGCATGACGCGTTGTGGCAAGAGAGAAGATAAACGGATCCATGCCAATATCAGCATAATACAAAATATCCAGTTCCAGGCTTTGCAGAACCTGATTCGCCCGTTGTAGATCAATTCCCAGAAATACATATTCGTCTGAATTTTCCCGAATATGTTTTGCTGTGGTATCATCGTGTTTTACGGTTGAAATCGTAATGACATGATACTTTTCTCGATCAAAATTCTTGATGATCCCTTTCATCAATGAACCAATGGTATGGTTATAGAATAGACTAGATATGAAACCAATTCGGATCCGTCCATCTCGTTCGATTGTTGGCTCTTGCTGATTCCAGGAAAGAGTGTTTTTGAGTAGATATAGCTCCGCCATACGTTCGATAATCGGACGGTCATTAAATCCCTGGTATGCGAGATAAAATGTGCCGGGGATCAGTTTAATCGAAGCATCAATCTGCACCTCATCAGCGTGCATCTCTTCGATTTTTTCTACAAACGATTGACGGACTTCATTAATTGCTTCCTGAGAAGCGGGTATCGGTGGTAACAAACTTGCAATCGCGAGGCGATATTCTGGTAGAGCGACTAGCTCGTAGGCTTTTTCAAGTGCATCTCTCGCTTCCTGAAACTGTCCCATTCCCTGGTAGATAGAAGCTAGATTGCTGTAAGTCTGGAATAAAGAATCGTCCAGCTCGACAGCACGCAAGAAACTTTTAAGAGCTTTTTTTGTCTGTTGTTTCTGGTTTTGAACATGGCCTCGATAATTCCAGAGTATCGCACTTTCAGGATGGTATTCGAGTGATTCATCGACATGCTTACTGACTTCCTTGTCTCGCAATTGTCGGGAATACAGATCAATTAAATGGATTCGTGATTGTAAATGATCTGGCTCAAGCACCACCAATGATTCAAAATAGCCAACCGCAGAGCCGGTTTTTCTCTGTTTCAATCGAATGCAGCCCATGCCATACAGGGATGCTGTATTAGTTGGATCGCTTTGATAGAGACTTTGAAAAATATCATAGGCATAGTCCAGATCACCAAGTGAAGCTGCCAATGTGCCTAAGTGAAAAGCGGCACCGGGATGATTTGGGTGCTGATCCAGAATATTTCGATATGTCGTCAATGCCAGGTGAACTTCTTGTGCCCCCTCCAGAGCTTTCGCTAGATGCAATTGAATATCACAATTCTCAGGTACCTGTTTGAGAGCATGACGAAAACATTTGATCGCGGATTCAAACTCTTGCTGTTCGGCATAAACGATTCCCAAATTATTCAAAATTTCCCAGCAATTTGGCTGGAGTATTGCTGCTTTTCGGAGAACGATGATCGCTGCTTCGTATTTTTGCTGTGATGACAGAAATACGGCATAGTTCTTCATCGTATCGAGATGGTTGGGAGCGAGCTGCAATGCGCGTTGAAAGGAATCGTCAGCGAGCTCAGGTGTTTCTGACTTTGATAGCGCATTGGCTAGATTAAAATGGGCTGTATGAACTTGAGGTGCCAGCTTGATGACTTGCTGACATATTGTAATGGACTCTTTGAGGCTCTCTTCTTCTTCAAGCAATAGATTACCAAGGTTTATCAACGCGTCGATATAGTCTGGCTTTAGTTCAAGCGATTTGCGGTACGCTTCAATCGCTTCCCGCTTTTTTCCTGCTGAAGCGAGAGTAATTCCCAGATTAAAGATGAACGTCGGATTTTGAGAATCCAATTCGATGGCGCGCTCGTAGTTTGTAATTGCGTCTTGTAATTGGCCTAAGCCTTTATAAGCAGCACCTCGATTTGAATAGAAAGTTCCGAATCTATCATTCTGGCAAATAGCGCGTGTAATAAAATCGATGGATTTTGTGTATTGTTTTAAATGCAAGTACACCACACCTAGTAAATGCAATGCATCTGCTTGACCCGGGTCGTGCTTGAGTACTTCACGGTAAAATTCTTCTGCCAGAGGGAGATTTCCAGCTTGATGCTGTTGAACCGCCGTTGCCAATAGTTCCTGAGGTGAAGGCATAGAATCTTCTTTGAGTCACAGTACGGATTGTATTTTTTGCAATGCAAGCTGTTAAAACCTGTGCAGGTTCGATCACCAGCTAGACTATTCCGGTTATTCTGTTTGTATCGGCTGAGGCGGGGAGAGAGATAAGCCGTTTCTTTAGTCAGTCTGAAATCAGATTCAAACAAGGTTTATAACTGTAAGCTGTTTGGGGAAATAGGATGAACAGCGGGTATAAATAAAAAACACTACCCATCGTATGATGAGTAGTGTTTTCGTTTCTGAACTTATTTTTCAGTCGGTAATCGACTTCTCAGAGGATTATTATCCTAAGAGACTCAATACCTGCTGTGGGTTCTGGTTGGCAATCGAAAGTACCGAAATACCTGCCTGGTTCAAAATCTGAGCTTTCGTCAGATTCGCAGTTTCGACAGCAAAGTCGGTGTCCACGATCTGGCTTCGAGCTTCAGAAATGTTTTCCAAAGCAACCCCCAGCGAGGAGACATTGGTTTCGATCACGTTTTTCTGAATCGCACCCAATCGACCACGAAGGGTGGAAACACGGTTGACTGCCTCTTCGATGATATTCACCAGGTCTGCACCAGGAACAGCAGGACCTACATCAAGCAGACTCTTACCACCGCCTGATCCCAGTTCGAACAGTTTACCGGAAACACCACCCAACCGGGCCGTATTCACAGCTTCAATACCAATACCTACCTGACCGGCGGCTGATACATCCTGTCCAATCTGGAACAGTGAACCACCACCGGTAATTGTTAAACTGGCGGTATTTGAGGCTGTGTTAGCAGCAGCAGTGAAGGAGAACGATGCATCAAGCTGTTGAGATCGCAGGTTGGCCTGTAGACCAGAACCTTGAGCGACCTGTCCGTTAATTCGGGCGACAATATCGGAGCCGATATCTCGTGAGAGAGCATTGGCATCGGTCACATTGTCGACGGTATCAAAGGTTCCAGACAACACGTTAACGTCAACAAACTCGTCAGAGCCATAGTTAGAAGCACTGAAAGTCAAGTAAGCGTCAGTACCACCGCTTAAGGCAGCAGCAGCGGTGACATCGACGACACCAGCACCAGCACCTTCGACAGCCGTGGAGATCAATGCGTTGGTATCGGCATTACCATCTAATAACGTCTTGATAGAAGTCGCGTTCGATGTAATCGCATTATTTGCATCAGATGCAACCTGAATATTAATCGTAATATCAGTGTTATTATTACTGAATGTAATACCTGCGACTGAGTTCGGCCCATTGGCGGCCGTTATGGCAACTCGAATATTCTGTCCTGTACTACCTAAGAGACTGTCTGACGTTCGGGCATCTGTAAATGTCAGATCTGAGTTAACAGCAGCACTGTCAATTACCAGATTACTGGCAACCTTATTGGTTTTTGTAGCGGTCACACCTGTAATGTCGGTCACACCATTCACAGCATCACGCACGTTGTCAAGCGAACTTGAGGCTCCGAGGAATAGCACCTGACTACCACTGGCTCCACCAACTTCGATTGTTGTGGCAGATGCTAAACCACCAGAAACGGCACTATAATCCAAGCTGGCCTGAGTTGCGGCAGTCACGATTGTGGCATCGAGTGTAATCGTACTGCTGGAACCGAATACGGCTTCGTTGACCTGGAAGTCAGAAAGTTTGGCTGAGTCGACTGCAGAGGCTTGTGTTCGGAATGCTTTACTACCATCGATCAGTTTGTCGCCGGCGAATGATGTATTTGCTGAAATTCGGTTAATGGCAGATAAAGCAGTATCAATTTGAAGCTGATTCGCTGCAATTTCATCTGATGACAGAGCACCTTCGTTCAAGCCTTCTTGAACCAAACCTCGAACCTGGTTCAACAGGTTGGTGACTTCACCCAGAGCCGAGTCAGCAGTCGCGATCACGTTACTGGCACGGTTACTGTTTTTGATTGATTGCTCAATCGCAGACACCTGAGATCGCAGTGTTTCACTGGCGATCAAACCTGATGGATTGTCTTTACCAGAGTTAATTTTCAAACCAGTTGACAATCGTGTCAAAGACTGGTCTAAAAGACTCGTAGATTTATTTAAACTACGTAAACCTCTGATCGAGGCAACGTTAGTATTAATTCGTGTCATGGCAAATAGCCTTTCTCACTAGTATTTAAAGCTTCCCAAGGGATTTACTGGGTTAGAGCTACATTATGATTTAAGTACCCGAGTGATGCTGAAATCACTCGTAAACATTAGTTTTCGTCCCTGTCAAATCCAAAAATGTCAATTAAAACAGTACATTTTGACAGGATTTTTCGAACTGATGTGGCTTATCTTTCCATAACAAAACCATTCCAGATTCAGATGATGCAATGAGAGCACAGAGGGAAACCGCGCAATCACGCCTCTTTCATATCGGAATGATACTTTGGGTAAATTAGGTGTCTTGGTTGTTTTTTTGAAAATAAACCGATCTCTCTGTCATCGCAAACAGGTAAAGACTAGTCATGACTATTATCCTGTCCTTCAACAAAGTGTCGGTTGTAACTCTCATGTTATAAGAGAGGAAATGTCGGATCGTGACACGCAAAGTGATATGAACATTAAGTCGGCCAGCACGATCGTTATTGTTTGCCTAACCGGACCTTGCCTGGATTTCTAGACTGGGAGAATCGATTTAATTGATTCTGTTTAACACGTTGTATAAACAATTTACTGATGCGTCTCTGAGAGTAAAAAAACATTTGTGATGGGATCCAGATTCCAGGCTGTTTCCATGTTTATTTTAGTGTCTCCAGGACTATTTGGAATTCGTATCATCGCTTTAAAGTCGCCATGGTTTAAATTGGTTGTTCTATAGCTGATGCTAACAGGACCAGGTGTTCGGGACGAGAATATGATTTGCATTGAGCCGTGTTTCAGTATCATACGGAATCACTCTGATGATGGATTCCTGATAGCAGATCCAGAGTCGTTGCATTAAAGGAATCATGACATTCCCAGAGTTGAACCTTCATATGCTTTTTATACCTGCTTTTGCAGCGATGTGGGTTATGAGGATTAATAACAATTGTTCTGATGAATGCTGGTCGTATCAAATGAACTTAGAGTTTCACAACTCTCTCTATTTTCACATGAAAAGTCATCGCTTACTTCTCAAGATCTCTGATTGTCATTGACGATTCATTTTCCATATCTTGCCAAAAGCGAATGTATGACAACAGGTGATTGAATAAACTGACAAATGATGTCGGATCGGTTGATGGACTATTTTAAAAAGATCATATTACACCTGCTTTGATCAAACTCACTTTTCAAGATGTATTTCATCCTAAGAAGACCACTTTAACGAATCGCATACCTTAGGGAGCAGCATCGCATGCCTTTGTGTCCCAAACACACTAGTCATATGGTTAAGGAAGCCCACGCTCGATTAGGAAGATCACTTGTTAAAATTCAAAAGACACGTCAGACATCAACAATAGAATCAGAAACGCCTGAGACCATGTTTCGAAATTGGGAAAAGAAATGGATGCACCGCCGCGAGCTAATCGCCAGCCGTATCCAGATGATTGAAAATCAACTGAAAGAACTTGGAAAATCGGACCTGCCCCTTCCGATGACTCAATTCTCTATCTTTGACGCACCGGGAGAGTAGGACACTCGATCTATTTCATACTTTATTGAATAACATGATCTCTGACCATCTAGGGGTCGTCATATCACTCTGTTCAATAAATACTGAAATTCAGGATCGCAGTTGGTTGACAACTCTGCTGATTCGACGAATCGCTTCTTCGATTTCTCCACTCGTATTGAGAAACGACAGGCTTAATCGGACAGCAGAGCGATAAACGTTTTCGGGGCAGCCCATTGCCAGCAACACGGGAGCCGGGTCTCGCGAACCGCTGGCGCAGGCGCTTCCCAGAGAGCAGGAGATTCCGGCCAGATCCAGAGAAACGAGTAGCGCTTCCCCGTCCAGACCTGGAAATGAGATGTTAAGCGTGTTGGGAATCCGGTGTTGTTGGGAACCATTTACAACGATTGGCGCGCATTGTTCGCCGAGACCTTGTTGCAAGCGATTGCGAAGTTCGTTGACCTTCTGAGAACGTTGTTCTCTGTCGCGCATCCAGCATTCCAATGCCCGTGCCATTCCTGCAGCAAGCGCCACTGGTTCGGTTCCGGCGCGTTTGCCTCGTTCCTGATGACCTCCGGCAATTTGGGGATGTAGTCGGGCACCTTCTTTGACAATTAATGCACCTACACCGCGGGGCCCATGAAATTTATGGGCTGCCAAGCTGATGGCGGTTGCACCAGAATCTTGAAAATGTACCGGAATTTTGCCGATTGCCTGCACACAATCCAGGTGCAGGGGAATAGAATTTTCTGCGCAAAGTGATGCAAGAGGGTCAATATCCTGAATCACTCCCGTTTCATTATGAGCCAGAATGACTGAAACCAACTGAATGTTGTCCCAGTTCTGCAGTTGTAGCTGGTCTTGATTGATTCTGCCATCAGTGTTGAGGGGAAGTAACGTTTGTCTAATTCCTCGTGGGGACAGTCGGCGAATGGTATTGACGGTCGCCGGGTGTTCCCCTGCTGTTAAAGCAATTTCACCGGGCGAACCAGTTAAGAAGCCATGTATGGCAAGATTAATCGCTTCGGTACCGCCACTCGTGAAAATGATTTCTTGTGGCTTGGCTCCGAGGAGTGAAGCGATCGACTCACGCGCATCCTCCAGCACGCGGCGTGCCTGGCGTCCCTCGGCGTGAGCACTCCCCGGATTAGCGTAATGTGTTTGAGAATACTCTGCTACCAATTCCACGACTTCATCCAAGGGCCGCGTTGTAGAATTGTTATCCAGAAAGATTCGTTGTGAAGCGGGAATCGACATGACACATCAGTATTTCATGATCGCCTTTTAATTCGAAGGCAGTGAGAGTTACCCTTTGACGGCTTCTTGCGCCTGCGTTTTGAGCTGATTGGGAACATGTTCAATCAGCATATCTATAATATCATCCTGAGTGAGTCCTTTACTGTCCGCCTGAAATGTTGTCACAATTCGATGTCTGAGGACGGCATGTGCGACCGACTTCACGTCTTCTGTGGAAACATGGAATCGTCCTTCCAGAATCGCTCTGGCTTTGGCGCCCAGAATTAAGAACTGGCCAGCCCGCGGACCCGCTCCCCAGGATAAATATTCTTTGACAAATTTCGGCGCAGTTCCTTCTGCAGGACGAGTTGCTCTTACCAGGTCGCGGGCATAGACAAAGACATGTTCAGCGACAGGTACTTTGCGAACGACTTCCTGCAGCGCCAGGATCTGCCGACCAGTCAAGGCCGCTTCCAGGTTAGGTTGATGACTGCTGGTTGTCTGTTTCAGGATCATCAATTCTTCTGCAGCAGAAGGATAATTGACGACGATATTGAACATGAATCGGTCTAGCTGTGCTTCAGGAAGTGGATAAGTTCCTTCCTGCTCGATCGGATTCTGTGTCGCTAATACAAAAAATGGTTCTGAGAGACGATAGGTATTTGTACCGACAGTCACGTGTCGTTCTTGCATCGCCTCCAATAAAGCGGCCTGAGTCTTCGGAGGCGTTCGATTGATTTCGTCTGCCAGTAACACATTTGTAAAGAGCGGTCCCTGCATGAACTGAAAGGTACGATGTCCTGTTTCAGGATCATCCTGCAAAACATCGGTTCCGGTAATATCTGACGGCATTAAGTCGGGGGTAAACTGAATTCTGCGAAAAGAGAGATGTAGAATTTTTGCAATTGTACTCACGAGTAACGTCTTTGCCAGACCGGGGACGCCCACCAGCAGACAATGGCCGCGGCTGAACAGTGAAATCAGAATTTCGTCTACCACTTCAGTCTGGCCAATAATCACTTTGCCGATCTCATCGCGCATCAGTAAGTAGGCATTTGCAAGACCACGGATGGCTTGTGCCTCCAGATCTCGTTGTGCTTCATCATCTTCCTGAATCATCAGTTGATCATCTTGGTCGCTCATATCCACAACAGCCTTAACAAGAAAATCGCAAACTACAATAAGTTCTCATTATTGTTTATACTTATCAACAGAACCGAATGGAAGGGGCTGTAAGCCGTGTCACGGCATGAAGTTCTATTTTTCGGATCAATCCTGTTCGTCAGTGAATGCGTTAAGTGTTAATATCATCACAACTTGCAAAATAGAAAGCGAGAGAAACGTGTCCCAGTCCCAAGTAGCCTATCTCGTTTTTGACGTGGAAGCGGTGGCCGATGGAGATTTGATTTCGCGGGTTCGTTATCCCGGCGAAGAATTGGCTCCTGAAGAGGCGATTGCCAAATATCAGGCAGAACAAATTGAGTCAACAGGCAGTGACTTCCTCCCGGCGACCTACATGTTGCCGGTATCAGTGGCCATTGCCAAAATCACTGCTGATTTCCGTATGCAAGACTTAACGGTACTCGATGCTCCGAAATTTCGTCCACATGTGATCACACAGAAATTCTGGCAAGGTTGGGTACACTATGGTCAGCCCGCGTTTGTGACGTTCAATGGCCGTGGTTACGATTTGCCTGTATTGGAATTGGCGGCTTATCGCTATGGTATTGCTTTACCAGAGTGGTTCAATCTCGAGGCCCGCAGTTATGAGCAATCTCGCAATCGTTATAACACTTCAGCTCACATAGATTTAATGGACGTATTTTCCAACTTCGGTGCGAGTCGTATGACTGGTGGCTTAAACTTACTGGCGAATCTCATTGGTAAACCGGGTAAAACTGGCATCGATGGCTCCAAGGTACAATCAATGTATGATACAGGGAAAGTGCAGGAGATTAACGATTACTGCCGCTGTGATGTACTGGATACCTACTTCGTGTTTCTCAGATCACGAGTCCTTACAGGACAACTCAGTATTGATGATGAGCAGGAAATCGTAACCGAAGCCTATCAGTTCCTGGAACGCGAATCAGCAGGGAATCCTGCCTATCAACATTACCTGGAGCATTGGGGTGACTGGGTAGCACCTGAAGAGTAACGTTTCGGCTTTTACTCTGCGTATTGAATTTTCAGATCTGATAGCAGGAACTGTTGCACAATGTGAAGTCGGGTTTTGCTGATCTTGATCGGCAGGGGTTGGTCGCTGCTGAAGACAATTTCGACGGCATCCCATTTGGTTCCTGGGTGAGAATTGGGTGGAAAGGCGGGGTTCGGTTTCATATTTAATGTGATGAATCGTGGTGCCGAAGAGCCATTTTCGTTTGTCGATCGTTCTGTCGCAAATGATTCGATGATGAATGCGTTTTTCTCGACGTCAATCAACCAGGGTTGAAGTGAGTTTTGGAAAGCTGAGTTACCGGTGACAAAAGCTCCATTGGGCTTTGAGTTCAAGTTTTTAGGAACGGCCCTATCACGTTGATTCCCAAGTTTGGAGATCGTAACGCCATTACCTAATTCGATAGATTCTATACGCTGAGTTTCAGCAATCCAGCGTAAAACCATTTTTTCAATTTCTATTATTTCTGCCTGATCCTGATTCTCAGAATGGGAAGTTGCAAACGAAATGCGTTTAATAGAACCCGTTGTCGAAGTGGAGTTCTGGTTATTTTCTGCTTCTGGGAACACGGCTTTCGCAACTTTGCGTAATATGATCTGTGGTGTGGATTTTGATATTACAGGCTCAGTCGTTTGTGTCGATTTGTAAGCCGTCAATTCAATGGAAGCAAAACCAATGCTTGGTTTTGAAGCGAGTGCCAGGAATTTCAGTGACTCTGGTAACATTGTCTGCGAATTAATCTGAAGTTCGAATGGGCGACAAAGACGACGGGTTAACGTATCCTTTGGTTGACCTCGCAGGATAATATATTTTGTTGTTTGTTTCACAACTTGCCAACCATAGTCTGCCAGTAAAGTTCGAGTGCTCACCGGTTTTTGAAATTCGGAGATCAGCGTGAGTTCATGTCCGGAAAAATAGGCTTGGTTTTCTTTTTTGAGTTCGTCTATTTTTGACGAGGGAGCCACTGTCGATAACAGTTGGGAGGCTACAGACCATTGCGTTAATATTTTCTCGGGAGCGATTCTTTGTGAATTGAGCGAAATGTCATTGTCGGTCAAATGACCATCGGGTATTCCAGAAGTGGTTTTTGCGCGTTGTTCTGGGGGAGACGGTTCATCTGCGTGAAGCAGCTGGTTGCCGATCAGGACGAATAGAATCAGATAACAAACCAAACAGGGATGACGGTGCATCGCAAGACTCACTCTGAATCGGGTGAATGAAATGGATTTCGTAATGGAATGAAATCTCAAGAAGGGAGTTGCCAGAGAGCTGCGGGAATCTAGCAGAAAGGCAAAACTAAGAAAACGGCAATTTTTTGTGTGCCGGGTTTATGATTGAGCAGGAATTTCAGGAGTCGTTGATAAACTCAAATGGATCAGTCAGTTAGGGATATTTGCTTACGTTACTTTTGGGCGTCAGGAGCCGACTTGGAACGGGATGTATCCAATTATTTCTGAAGCGATTGTACTAACGACTTGAAGGAGGGTAACGCTTGCAGCTCAGTGAGGTCGGGATCTTTTTGCATCCATTCCACATCATCAAATCCGGTTTTGGAGGCGTTTGTGAGGTGAAAGATCGCTTTTTCCCGATACGTTTTGATTTTGCTTTCGAGATCGGGGGTCTTCGTTTGATCTTTTAAGTTGATCAGGGCACGACCGAAAACACAGGCTACGTTATAGCTGAATAAACCATCCTTTTCGAATTGCTTCAAAAATCCTTCGACAAACGGGATCGCTTTGTCTTCCTCGTGGTTATATACCATGCAAATAGCTAACCCCGTAATGGCCTGAGAGCTTTTCTTATCCAGGTCAAATGCTTTTTGAAAATCTTGTTGTGCCGCCTTCCAGTCGGTCTTTTGTAGATGTGTATGGCCTCGTCCCGTATAGGCTCTCACATAGCGGTTATTTTTTTGAATGATCTGATCATAGACTTTTAAGGCTGCGTCCCAATGACTGAGTTCATTTAAAATTTGTGCTTTGAAAAGATAGGGCTGCAGGTCATCTGGACTGATCTTGATAACCGTATCATAAGCGGCGATTGCTTCTTGATACTGTTTCAGTTTGATATGATGTGAAGCAATAATGAGATAAGTGAATGTATCTCGGGGAGAAAGTTCAACAGCTTTATTGAATTGCTTCAAAGCTTCTTTTGAATTGGACTGATTGCTAAAAACGAGCCCTTTTGCTATATAGAGCCGAGGGTTCATCTTGTCGATTTTCAGGCCCTGTTCTGCATATTTAAATGCTTCCTCAAACTTCTGAAGCGAATTACTCACATCCACCAGTCCGATATAGGCAGGGATCAATAATTCATCGATACTGATTGCAGTATGATATTCTTCAATCGCAGCTTTCCAATTTTTTTTGGTTTGTTCTCGCTGTCCATTTCTATAGGAATGGTTTCCCGGTGAACGTTGATAAATTCTTATTAAAGCCTTATGTGCGTCATTTTTTTTCTCGTCGATTTTACCATCATAACGTGCTTGCATAATAGTTTGTCGCGCTTCAGGTGTGCCTATAGAAACCAAAGCTGAGTAAATCGAATTCCATCTGGATGATTCATTGGCCTTTTGAAGTGCGTGTTGTAATATTGAGAGTGATTTGCCAGACGATGATGCACCTAAGCTGGAGGCTGCTCCATTTGCGATCGACAGATTACTATCCTGTATCGCTTCCTCAGCTAATTTGAAGTATTGTGGCGATCCCAGTTTCTGGAGTGATGTCAGGATTAAAAGTTTCTCTGCAGCTGAAGCCTGAGGATAAATTTTCAAGAATTCGACATCGACAGTCAGGTCTCCAATTGCCGCCAGAGATTTGAGAATCGCAGTTCGCGTTCCTGTATCGAGTTTTGGATCTTGTAAATGTTGGGCTAGCAGGGGGATGGTTCGAGGATCTTTCAATCGATTAATGAACGTCAACATTTGTTGCGATGGAACCGTATGTTCTAATTGTGACAGAACATAATTCATCGCCAATGTTTCACTTTTGCTGTCTTTCCTCTTAATCAGTTCCTGAAAGGCGACTTGTCTTAATTCAGACTGAGAGGAATTTAATGCATCGGTCAGCACTTCATAGAGCTGAGGGTGTCCATTCAGGACTAAGGCATTAATGGCGGCTTTACGAAGATCCAGATTTTCACTGGAAAGAAATTCATAGATCGCGTTTCCCCACTGTGGACGGGGACTTTGTGAAATGATGCCTATAATTGTTTTCTGAGCTTCGGGTGGTTGTTGTTTTAACAGCTGAAGCAGTCTTTGCTGACCTTCCGCAAAACGGGATTCTGCGAGACTTGCCACCGCCATTTCAAACTTTCTACCAGGTGGTGAATTTGCGACTTGGATAAGGCGTTCAAGTGCACGAGGATCTCCGAAATAACGTAGTGCATACAAGGCAGCTTCCTGAACAATCTGATTTTGATCTGAACTTAGTGTTAAGACCAGTGGTAGCTCTTCGTTCGTTAAGTGCCGTCCGCCACTCATCAGTGCTGCCACTTTGACTGCTGGTGCGCCGATATGAATTTGCTCAGCAATCTTTTCTCGTGAGAGCACGCTCATGGCACTGTCTAGTGCGGCATGTATGGCTGCCTCTTCTGTGGTGTGTGTAATAGTAGCGCGGGATGTTAACCCCAATCCGAAGTAGCGGGGTTTGTGATCTTTAAAAATGAAACCGGAAAGGTGGAGCTCACTGATCATGGTCGGAAAAAGAGGGAACTGCGATTGTACAATTGAATTCATACCAATTTGTTGCGCCGCGCGTGGTAGCCAACCAAATACACTTCGTTCTATAAATGAATTTTGATTCGGAAAATGAATCACAAACCGTCTGACATTTTTCTGTGTCGTCAGCAGATCTATTTCATTCATCAGACTTGTGAGATTGATACTGTTGAGTGCTCCCGATATTGTCAGCTTCGCCAGACATTGATGGGGCCCCATCAATGTCACGGTATGCTGTAAATTGCCTAACTCAAACCGATTGACATTCAAATTTAAAAGTTGCCCGTTAACAGTCGCCTGAATCTCAATTTCCGGGACATGAGGACCATTGGGTAAGTCTGAGAGCGCAAGCCACATAGTACCCTGTTTACCTGGTAGCACAGTGACTTCTTGTTCGAATTTCAATGCATTCAAGCTTTTTTCTTTTTTTCCTACCAGGACAGTCTGGTTGGGGATATGTTCGGGTAAGCCTGTCTTAGTATGAGGTTGGCCATTGACTTTAAAATGTATTTGGTCTCGCGTCAGTTTGAGGGGTTGTTGACTTTGATTGACAAGAATTAACCGAGTCAAGAAAAACCCTTTGAGAACCTGATTAGACGCGACTCCTTTCATAGAATTTTTGATGATCATGAAAGCCTCTGATTCTTTTGAGGCAGCAGGCCGGTGAGCGGGTAATTTTTTTAATACCTGCAAACGGTTTTCGATATCCAGCAAGTCGTTCCGGGTCTCTTGATTAGAAACTGGTTGGTCGGGAGAGTTTTCTTTTACCGTCTTAGACTGAGCAATCACATTCTGTGGCAATAGTACTAATGCAGTAAAAAAAAGTGATGTGATCAGGAAAAAACAATTTTGAGATCGCATTTTGTTTCTCCAAACATTCATCAGACAATAACTTTACCGGCTCGAATTTCAATCCAGGTTTTGATTTCCGACCCTGGAGGCAACACGCGTAGTCCGGTTTCGACATCTTTTCTAGTCATATTGATGGCATTGGTCACGCATGTATAAGGTTCCAGACAAACACAGTTTCTGTTGGGAGGTGTGAATACGACCAACTCTGAAAAGAGGGAATCATAGTCCTGCGAAATCACAAGTCCCCCTTGTTCATCCATCACCAGGCACTCGTACTGGTCAGTCTCTTCTGGAAGACCGCTGAGAACATGATCTGCTTTTAACTGATCGAGCCAGGCTCCCTCTCTGAGATCATGCGATTTTTGAATGGCTATTTTTTCTCCAGTAGGCAGGCAGTTTTCCAGAACCCATTCCTCGGTAGCGGGTGCCTCGATCAGGCAGTTTTGTAGACTTCCCTGTTCTGATAACGGAACTTTAAAATAGGGGTGTGTGCCCAATCCCCAGGGGACAGAAGTATGCCCCGGGTTTCCAATGCGAAAGTCAGCGCGTAATGTAGCTCCCCGTACTTCGTATTTGACTTCAATGAAAATATCACCGGGCCAATATTTTAAAAGGTGTTTTCCATCGATGCTAAGCTGAAATTGCGCAATTGCAAACGTTTCCTCTTGGGCGATCACACGCCATGGTTGATCCAGACAAAAACCATGAATGGCATTTCCGTTGTTATCATGGTATGTCTTATCGGTGGGAAGCTCATAGGTGACTCCTTCCCATTGAAAACGTGCATTAGCGATACGATTCGGAAAGGGAAACAGGATCGGAATACCACTGCTACTGGGACGTTGCTCCCCGTACTGAAATTCAGGATGAGCATCAATCACATCGATGATTTGATCGTCTACCATGGCCCGGAATTGGTAACAGTTAAAGCCCAGCTCAGGCAGAATGTGCGCGGTTGAACCAGTTTCCGGGTCTGTAATTTTAATAGGCGTCATGTGGGTGAATACTTTTTATGTAGATTAATTATGATCAGGATGATCTTTTCAAAAGTTTTCGAATTCTCAGTTCCACTCTGGATGGACACTTTGTTGGGGGAGAAAGCGTTTTTCTGCCATAACTCTCTCCAGTAGAACATCCCATAATTCATAAGAGTCGATGGCGAAAACATCTTCAGTTTTTGCTTCTGTGTAAAGCCAGTCCATACGATAAATTTCAGATTCTAATTGTAAGGGAGCCCAACCCGCGCATCCAAAAAAAATCCGAAAGTCCAAATCGGGGTCTCCTTCTGAAATCCGCCAGACGACTTTTTCAAATACTTCCGGGCTGCTTCCCATGTAAAGATCGGGAACAATCGGTTCCTCTGTTTGTTCCAAGTCAGTCGCATTATGTAAAACAAACATGCCACTCGGCTCAACAGGCCCCCCCGTGAATACCATATCTTCCAGTTTTGGTAGATCAAAATATTTGGAGAGTGCATTGGTAATTGAGAGTGAAGAAGGGCGGTTGACGATTAACCCGGTTGCCCCTTTCTCATTGTGTTCCACAATCAATACAACTGATCGATAAAAATTGAGGTCATTCAATTTCCGGGAAGCGATTAAAAAATGCCCCTTTAAAGATTTCAACATAGAGGAACTTAAACTCCAAAATTTTGGTCTATTGGATCAAAATGATTTTCTGAATAACGAATGAATACACAAGTTTCATTATATCTGGACAAAACCACAAAAAACAGAGTTAGATTTTTCCAGCCCAATCGCCCCTTATTTATAGCGTTCTACTTTACCGATTAGACGGATCCTGCCTTTTGAAATCACAGAGTGTCGATTGTCTTCAATTAGCTGACAATTCTCAAAAAAAGTATTTCAAATTGAACGTTTGTTGTCTATTCTAGCTGTTATATAGAAGTGTTGTTTCCATCTAGGCACTTTTTCAGTTTTTTTCATGGTTTTGATCATTATGAGTTCTTTCAAATCGCAAATCGCCATTTTGTTCGTCATTTTGTGTTCGCTTTGCTTTTCAAATTCGGTTCGGGCAGAAGAAAGCTATGAACGCTTTACCGTGCGCACTTGGACGTATCGCGATGGCACTGAGGAAACAGGAAAGCTCATAAATGTCTCCGGGCCCATTGCCACACTCAAACTGGATGGAAAGGGAACAGTTCGTGTACCACTGGAGAAATTGAGTGTCAAGGATTTGAATTGGCTCTATGAATATCATAAGCGAAAAAAACAGTTAAGTTTCCTGCCTCCTCAGTATCGACGAAAACAGGAAGTCAAAGAGGGGTCAAAGCCAGACAATACAAAACCAGCAGAGACAGAAACAAATAAGGCACAGCCTGAACAGAACATGTCTTCTGGTAAATCCAGCGATGAAGAATCATATAAGGTGTCCACAATTCGCGAATGGAAACTTAAGGATGGGAGTAAACACCAGGCCAAGTTTTTGTTTGTCTCTAAGCAAAATGTTTTGCTCTCCAAAGAATCGGGGGGATCATTGAAGCTTTCTCTCGATCAGCTTAGCGAAAAAGATCTGAATTGGATAATCGAATATCATCGCAGGAATAACTTGCTGGCTCTGTTACCGGCGGAGTATCAAAAGCAGGACACGCCCGGTCAACCCGCTACTTCTCTCATACCAAACCTTCCCAAAGAGATGGCTGAGAAGTTGGTTGAGCAAAAGTCTAAAGCAGAAGCGTTGGCGGCTGAAGCCAAAGCCAAAATGACTGATGGAATTCAGGATGATCCGAATGTGATCAAAGCGAATACGGAAATCGAACCTGCCCTCGTTGCTGCACTAAGTGAATATCGGGTATGGTCAGATAAGAAGGGCCAGAAGTCGGAAGCACGCTTCAGCAGAATTAATGGCCGTGAGATTATATTTACGACTCGCACTGCGGGTTTCTTACAAGTTCCTATTGGCACGCTCATTGAAGAAGATCTTCAATTACTCCGCGATGCACTGAAAATGCATGGACGTTTCGAGGAAATGCTTCTCGTTTATCGCGAGCCCCTTGATCCCAATCTCTCGCCTACTAAATTGAAGCAGTTGATCAGGGTTAACAACCACCGAAAATGGACTGATCTTTCCGGAAATTCTACGGGGGCATCCTATGTAAAAATGGAAGACGGAAAAGTCTTTCTGAATATTACGAAAACTTCAATGCTACAGGAATTTCCTTATCTGAATTTCAGCCCTGAAGATCAAGAGTATGTTCAGGAACGTCTCAAAAAAGAAATTCCTGGCCAATTTTTCCCCGATGGTGCCGATACGGTATTAACTCTGGAAGAGCGAGAAAACGAATTCCGGGTTTGGACCGACAGAAATAAACGCCAGATTAAAGGTAAGTTTGTGCGGTTGGCGTATGGTGATTCCGTTGCTGTCATTAATACTGGTGACAAAGAAGAATTATTTATCACGGAATTCTTCAGTGACCAGGATTTGAGTCTGCTCAAACCTCCTAAACAAAAACAAACAGATCAACTGGCGATGAATAACAATAATTCCAATGTGGGAGGCTTTCCAGGTAGGATACCCGGCGGAATGAACCGTGGCATGACTGGCAGAGGCAGATTCCCAGGTGCGATGCCGGGGGCAATGCCAGGATCCATTCCCAGAAGTAACCCCTTCCCGAATCAGAATAGTGCGATGCCTGAACGCCCCGCACATTCAATGACACAGCCGATATTCAAAACGAAATTTGAATGTCCCATATGTAAGAAAACCCATACTTCAGACTCACCATTCTTTAAGCATTGTCCGCATTGTGGGTTGGATGCGAATGATAAAGTTTATAGCTGTATGAGGTGTAATCGAAAGTTCAAGGCGGAAGGCCAGGGCATCACAGCACCATGCCCTTATTGCAATGAGAACAAACAAAATCAAAATCGAGTTGCTTCCAACAATGCCAATCCATTCATGAGTAATGGATCTAGAGGCAGTTCTAACTCAAATGAATCGGGGTCATCTGTGCGATCCGGATCGTCTGCTTACCGATCAGGCAGAGCCATTGGTAAAATTTGTGGTTTGATATTTTTGTTCATTGGTTTTATTGCCGGTGCTATGAAACTTCGCGGTTAATTTGGTCAATCAAAGTAACGCCCTTTTTGTTGCCAACAGGGTGTTTCTTAGGAATCCAGGTTAACGGAAAGCGTTCAACTATAGCTTTTCGTTTAACACAGGTAGATGCTTGGAAGTCTGCATCTCTTGTGCTTCTTCCGGCGCCACATAATCGCTATGGCAAGATGCTTTGTCCTGATCTCCGGTCATTTCCTTTTTGACTTTGGAAGCCAGTTTGTGGATTTGATCCGGGCTGAGTACGCCGCGCTTCTCCAGAATTTCCTGCTGCTCTGCGGTGAGTGGCAATGTCTTCTTGGCTTTGTCCCAGGCATAGTCTTCCGATTTACCGGACATGAATTCCTGAATTTCTTTCGAAATGCGAACACTGCACCAGTCATGGCCACACATTGCACAGAAATCAGTATCCACGTCTAAATCTTCATCGTGTAAGGCGCGCGCGGTGTCAGGATCAAAGCTCAACTCAAAGTGTTTTTCCCAGTTCAATGCAGCGCGTGCTTCTGTTAAGTCATCATCTCGATTGCGTGTACCAGGAATTCCCAATGCCACGTCAGCAGCATGTGCAGCAATTTTATAAGCGATACAACCTTGTTTCACGTCATCTTTTTTGGGCAAACCGAGATGTTCTTTGGGTGTTACGTAACAGAGCATACTGGCACCATGGTAACCGGCCGCAGTTGCACCAATACAACTTGTGATATGGTCATAACCGGGAAAGATATCCGTAACGAGAGGCCCCAATACGTAGAACGGAGCACCATGGCAAAGTTTTCGCTGAACTTTCATGTTGAATTCGATTTGATCGAATGAAATATGCCCCGGACCTTCAATCATGACCTGCACTCCATTTTTCCAGGCCCGTTCAGTCAACTCGCCAAGCACACAGAGTTCTGCCAATTGAGCGCGGTCGGAACCATCAGCCAGACCGCCAGGTCGCAAGCCATCGCCAATCGAAAAGCTAACGTCGTACTCCCGCATGATTTCACAGATCTCATCCCAAAGCTCGTACATTGGGTTTTGCCGTTGATTATGCAGCATCCATTTTGCCAGTAGCGATCCGCCTCGACTGACAATTCCAATCAGCCGCTGTGTGACTAATGATAAGTGCTCCTGCAGCACTCCGGCATGTATAGTGAAGTAGTCTACTCCCTGTTTTGCCTGATGTTTCAGCATTTGTAAAATACTGGCGTGATCCAGATCTTCCAGACGACGGGCAATAATCATCGAATAAATGGGGACTGTTCCGATGGGAACCGTACTGTTCTGGATAATCGCCTGACGACAACTGTCGATGTCCCCCCCAGTAGAAAGATCCATCACGGTATCTGCGCCCCAGCGCGTTGCCCATTCTAATTTTTCTATTTCTTCCTCTGTTCCCGATGAGACCGGCGAGGCTCCCATGTTAGCGTTTACTTTGGTTTTTGACGCACGGCCAATCGCCATCGGGTCCAATTGGTATCCCAAGTGCACTTTGTTAGCAGGGATTATCATGCGGCCGGAGGCAACTTCATCGCGAATTTGTTCGGCAGTTAAATGTGGCTCCCGCTCGGCGACTCGTTCCATTTCCGGAGTGATCGTTCCACAGCGTGCAAATTCCAGTTGTGTGACTGGTAAAAAGTCAGAGGGAGGGATCCAGGCTTCAGCCGTTTCATAATTATTTTCATAACCAGCTTTCCGTTCCCAACCTTCCGGCATGAAATCCCATGCCGTATTTTCCGAAACGCCAGGCATTCCGGGGGTATCAGGGGAAGAAAAGGTGAAAGCGCCTTCGACTCCCGGGGCAATCTGTGGAGGATTCGCAAAACTTCCTGGATTTGTCTGTTGCGGATGAGTTGAGGGATTTCCTCCAATTGGTGGTAGGGAGTACATCAGGTCATAAGCAGATGAGGAGTCAGTCATTCTAGAAGCATCCTTTATATATTTGATGCGGAGGATCGAGTATGTTTATGGTTTAAGAATCCCAACCTCGAAAGTTTTAATGAGACAACCAGCGGCAGAACTGCACTTGATGGAAAATCTCTCTAGATTCTCGTCTATATAGTAGTGACCTTGATGCTTTTTTCAAACTGATTAGATGGGTACTCTCTGTGGTTTCCCATTGAATGATTCATTGGCTATGATCTGCACATACTCAAAATGGTTGATTTAAACTCCCTCTTTTTCTCAAAAAGATCAAATTCAAGCGATTCTCAGTTCATCAGGTTAAGGTAGACATGCAGTACAATGTTTTTGGCGTTGGAAACGCGTTAGTAGATATTCAAGCACAAGTTTCAGATGCCACTTTGGAAAAATTAGGATATGCCAAAGGTATCATGACGCTGGTTGATGAAGAAGCACAGCAAAAAGTGCTGGGAGAGCTCGATGGAGCCCCCATTTCTCAATGTGCCGGTGGTTCTGCTGCGAACACGATACTGGGTATCGCCGATTTTGGTGGAAAAGCCGCGTATGCAGGCAAAGTAGCCAGCGATATGCTGGGGGAGTTTGATTTGGCTGACATGCGAAAATTAGGTGTCACCATCGAAGTTCCTCCCGCTTCTGAAGGACACACTGGAACCTGTGTTGTGCTGATTACCGATGACGCACAGAGAACGATGCTGACAAACCTCGGTGTGTCAGCCACGTTGAGTGTGGATGATTTAAACGAAGAACATATTAAACAATCTGAATATGTCTATGTAGAAGGGTATCTGTTTACAGGGGAAACACAGAAACAAGCCGCCTATCGCGCCATTGAACTGGCTAAAAAACACGATGTGAAAGTCGCGTTTACCGTTTCCGATCCATTCCTGATCAATTTATTTCGAGAAGAATTTCAGCAATTGATCGAAGGCCCCGTTGATCTGCTGTTTTGTAACCTGGAAGAAGCGCGTAGCCTGACAGGAAAACAGGACGCGGTGGACTGTGCTCAAGTGATTCACAAGCATGTGCCAAATCTTGCTTTGACTCTGGGCCCAGACGGGTCCATTCTGATGCATGAAGGACGTGTGATACCAATTGAAGGGGTCGAAACCGATGCCATCGATACCACCGGTGCCGGAGATATGTATGCTGCGGGAATTCTGTATGGAATTACGAACGGACTGACGTGGCACCAGGCGGGTCACCTTGCTTCACATGCAGCGGCTCGCATTGTCTCGCAGTTGGGGGCACGACTGCAACGTCCTTTCACAAAGGATGAAATTCAGGAACTACTGAGTTGAAATGAAGCATAGCAACTACCCTCTCTTTGTACGTCGCGACCTGGACGGTTTTTTCGCCTTAATGATCGATAACCTTGTCCAGCTTCTGCTAATCGTTGCTTTGTGTAGTCTATGTGGAATCTCTGCAGATTCCGATTTGTTGTTGCGATACATTCTGCCAGGGGCTGCACTGAGTATTCTGTTCGGGAATGTGTTTTATGCCTGGCAAGCTCATCAGCTTGCCAAAAAAGAAAATCGTAGCGACGTTTGCGCGCTTCCTTATGGTCTTAATACTCCTTCAATTCTGGTTTACATTTTTTTTGTGATGATTCCCGTCTATCAGCGGACCAATAGCGCTGAAGCAGCCTGGCAAATGGGATTATTGGCTTGTTTCGGTAGTGGTATTATCGAATTTCTTGGGGCTTTTATTGCGGACTGGGTTCGCAGGCTAACTCCACGGGCGGCACTTTTGTCAACGCTTGCGGGTATCGCGATCGGGTTTATCTCAATGACTTTTGTGTTGAAAATTTATCAGAGACCTTTGATCGGCATGTTGCCTGCTGCGGTCGTGCTGATAACGCTATTTTCTCAGACGAAGCTTCCTTTTCGCATGCCAGGTGGCTTACTGGCGATTATCGTTGGGACAATCAGTGCCTGGGTGCTTCCCGAGTTCATCCCTCAATTCATGCAGGGATCGGCCATGAGTACTGAAGCCATCAAGACAGCCTGGGGGCAGTGGGGCTGGTACCCGCCTCAATTTGCAGGCTCTGCACTTTGGGAATTACTGAAACAACCTGATGAATGGCTCGGTTATATGTCGGTGATTTTTCCGATGGGACTATTCAACGTAATTGGCAGCATGCAGAACATCGAATCTGCGGAAGCCGCAGGAGACAGTTATGCTGCCCGGCCCTCTATGATTGCCAATGGTATGGGAACGATCGTTGCATCACTTTTAGGGAGTTGCTTTCCGACGACGATTTATATTGGTCATCCTGGGTGGAAAAAGATGGGATCACGGGCCGGTTATTCGACTTTGAATGGGCTCTTCTTTCTAGTGATTTGTCTCACGGGAACCACGGGAGTGATCAGTCAGATTATTCCTCTTGAAGCGGGTGCTGCGATTGTACTTTGGATTGGCATGGTCATCACCGCTCAGGCCTTTCAGGCCTGTCCTAAGCGGCATGCGCCTGCTGTCGCGTTGGGGCTCTTTCCTGCTATCGCTGCCTGGGGAGCAACCATAATGCAGGGAACACTCCTCGTCGCCGGCAACAAAACATTACAGCAGGTTTTGTCGGCAGATCTCTTTACAGAAGTCAATGGATTTCTGGTTCATGGAATGGTGGTCATGGAGCGAGGCTTTATTTTTACCTGCATGATTCTTTCTGCCATTTGCGCGTGTCTGATTGATAGCAAATACCGCTCTGCAGCAATCTGGTCAGTCATCGCTGCGATCTTTGCATTTAGCGGACTCACAAATGCGTATGAAATTATGGGGAACGACATTCACTTTCGACTGGCATTCACAGAAGATAATCTGAGTGGAGTGACTTATCATGCCACAGGTATTGGCATTGGTTATCTGCTGTTTGCGGTCACCTTTTTGATCCTCGGTGGCTTCAAAGACGAACCCCTTATGCCAGAGACAGAAGAGTCTGATTCTGAACCGAGCTTAGGGCATTAGATGGGGCATTTCTCAGATTCCAGGAACATGATCACCTAATCTGTCAGTTCCTATAAGGTATTTTGATGGCAAAGTGTGGTTTTGCCATCAAAATATGTGATCATGCGTTCTAGGTATGTTTAGTCAAATAGCTTCTATTCTAGCTAGTTAGGTTACTTTTACATACTTGTTTTTAGTAATGATTAATAAATAATCAATCTTACTGAAACTTTTTCCTTCCGCTTCAAGTAGAACACTGGAAAGCGATTTTTCATTCCTGCAACGGGTTTCGTTACCCCCTTCAATGATTCTAAACACTTTTTATTTTTTTAGATTTTAAGGAACGACTTTATGTTGAAGACATCCCTGATGAGGCGAGGTTTTACACTGATTGAGTTACTCGTTGTCATCGCAATTATTGCAATTCTGATTGCTCTATTACTTCCAGCGGTTCAACAAGCGCGTGAAGCCGCTCGACGATCTACTTGTAAAAACAACATGAAACAAATTGGATTGGCACTTCACAATTACCACGATACTTTTAGAGCATTTCCCATTGGTTCGCAAACTTCCTATTACAGAGCAAACTGGCGATCTTCTATCTTGCCTTATATTGATCAGGCGCCTGCTTACAACCAGCTAACTCAGACTCCGATTCCACTCCATGGTTATGCATCTGGTAATGGAAATTCTGCCTCTGGTTATAACACAGAAAATGCTGTGTTAAATAATCTGTTCATACCGATCTATAAATGCCCTTCAAGCTCCGCTGATTCCTTTTATACCGGAACCAGTCCTGTTTCCAATAATGGCAGGACCTCCCCCAATGCTGCTTTGGGAAGTGAAAAAGGTATGACTATGGACTATGTTGGTATTAGTGGTTCCTATGCGAATGCCGCACCTTACAACAGCGGTTGTGGTAGCGCTTACGGGGGATTCTGGTGTAACAACGGACTCATGATGATTGGTAAATCTGCCCGAATGCGTGATTGTACTGATGGGACCTCAAATACAATTATCATTGGTGAAGACTCAGGGCTCGTTAATAACAGAGATTACCGTAGCAACTACTACGGTGGCTGGGCAGGACATATTGGGCTGTCAAGCTGGGGAACGGGAGTCAATACAGTTCGCTATAGTCCCAACCCTCAGACCGCTCCTGCCGGAGGCGATCAAACCTATACGCCAAACAATCCGTTAACTTCGTTCCATGTGGGAGGCATGCATGCCCTGCTTGCAGATGGTGCTGTTCGATTTATTTCCGACAATCTCGATATCGAAACTCTTCGTCGATTGGGCATGAAAAACGATGACCTTGTCTTAGGTGAGTTTTAAATCTTAAAAACTAGTCGTTGAATTAATGTTAACAATACAGCCGATGCGACTCTGATATGCATCGGCTGTTTTTATTGAACTAACTGACGTATGGAGAATATGTAATGTCTGGTCATTTGCGTTTGAAAGTCAATCAGCTTCTGGTAAACGCGTTTTTTTCAGGAGTAATCGTAATGGCACCAGTTTGCCTGATAAGTGGTTGTGGAGGAAGTGCAAATGCTGTTCCTTCTGGAACGGCAGCGGGGACAATCAAGTTTAACGGAAACGTATTGAAACAGGCCAGGGTCAATTATGTCTCTTCGACGACTGGAACTGGTGTTTATGCTGACGTAATGGAAGATGGCACGTACGAATTGCCAGGTGAAATCCCTGCAGGCGAATATCGTGTCTACCTTACCTCCCCTGGGCTTGGGGACGCACCCCCTTCTGAATCAGGAAATCCAGAATTGAAAGACGCACTTAAAGATGTCCCTAAGAAATACCAAAGTGAACAGGATACTGATTTACAGGTCGTCGTCAAAGAAGGAGAAAACACGTTCGACTTTGATCTTAAACCATAATAAACTTGATCTATGAAGCGTAATATCAAGATAGGAATCTCTCTCGGTTTATTATGTGTTTGTGTCTTAATTCTTGCTAATTGTGGGCAGACTCAAAATTCTCCTGACCAACGATTAAAAGCAGCAAATGAAGCACTGCTGCAAAAAAGATATCCCATTGCACAGCAAATTGCAGAATCACTGCTTGATCAGGAGGGATATGCAGATCAGGCAGCACTACTTGCAGCGGAAGCGGCAGAGTCTCAGGGAAATTATGAGCAGGCCGTGATCTTCTACGACCGTATTTCCGATTCAAAAAAAACAGATGCAATCAAGGCCCGCGGTAAAGCGGGCGAGCTTCTGTTAATGAAATTAAAAGCCCTCTCTCGTGCAGAGAAAGAATATCGTCTACTTTTAGAACTTGACCCTCAAAATACAATCGCCAATGAGCATTTGGCATATCTGCTTGGTTTAAGTTCGCAAAGTTGGGAAGCAGAACGCCCACGCTTGTCATTGATTCCCAGTAATCGATTTACTCCCATCATTCTTTATCTACTTGTGATAGGGGACCGTGCGTTTGAAAACTATCAGACAGTCCTGGAATATGCGCAAACTTCCCCCCATGATCCGCTGGTACTTTTAGGTCTGGCACGGGGATCGATTGAGGAGCAGCAGTTTAAAAAAGCGGAAGAACAACTAAAGCAAGTCATCAAACTGGATCCGAAGTTGATAGAAGCCTATGTCAAATCGGGCCAATTGATTAGCCAGCGAAATGATCCACTGGCGATGAAAGCCTGGCTGGATAAATTGCCAGAACAAGCAAATCAGCATCCACTGATCTGGAACATTCGAGGAAACTGGTATCAAGAACAAGGTAATGTGAATGCTGCCATTCGATGTTTTGGAGAGGCAATTCAGCTTGATGGAACGAACTCTCAAGCCTGCTATCAACTGGGACAACTTTTATTAAAAAAGGGCGAAACAGAAGAGGCAAATCGATTTCTTGATCAGACCACAAAACTTCAGGCATATGAAAGCGAAGTGAAAGTGGCTTTTTCCGATCAGGATTTGAACGCTGCCAAGAAAGCAGTTCAGCTAGGCAAAGAACTCGGTTTGATCTGGGAAGCGTTTGGTTGGAGTAAAGCAGCGTTGATGCTCGCACCACAGGCAACCTGGGCACAAAACACTTTGGATGAACTCGGTCCTGAGCTATCAGCAATCCCTTTAAAGCGCATGCTGGATTCAAAAAATCCGGCCTTTGAATTCGACTTCTCCGAGTATCATTTGCCGATGCAATCCCCAAAACCCTTACATGTCGGTAATCCTACTATAGTTACGCAGTATTCTGCAGTCACATTTCAGGAAGTCGCAGCAGAGACGGGAGTCATCTTTAAATATTTCAATAGCGCGGAACAACCAAACCGAAAACCGAAAATGTATGAATTTACCGGAGGAGGGGTTGCTGTTCTTGATCTGAATAATGATGACTGGCCCGATCTTTATCTGGCACAAGGATGCGTCTGGCCACCTCGTGCAAGTGAGATGCAATATCTCGACTCTGTATTTCTTAATCAAGGTGATGGCACTTTTCGAAATGTAACCGACCACACTGGAATTAGGGAAAACCGATTTAGCCAGGGTGTGACAATTGGTGATCTCAACAACGATGGTTTTGATGATATTTATATCGGAAACATTGGCGAAAATCGACTCTATCTCAACAATGGAGATGGGACATTTTCAGAGTCAAATCAGGCAACAGGTAACGCCAGTGACTGGACAACAAGCTGTCTCCTGGCAGATTTAAACAATGATGCGTTTCCTGAAATTTATGCGGTCAACTATCTCACGGGGGAAGATGTATTCGAACGTGTGTGCCGAACTGGCGATGGTTCGTTTCGCTCATGTATGCCACAAAATTTTCCTGCTGCACAGGATCGCCTTTTTTTGAATCAGACCAATGGTGACTTCGAAGATATTACATCTGAATCGGGAATTGAAGCTCCTGACGGAAAGGGGTTGGGGATTGTTACGGCTGATTTTGGGAATCAAAACAAATTAAATTTATTCATAGCCAACGATGCTGTTCCCAATTTTTACTTTGTCAATCAGACCACTAAAATCAAAAGCCTGCCTCACTTCCAGGAGCAGGCACTTCTGGCAGGGCTCGCCCTCAATTCCGATGGTCGAACCGAAGCCTGTATGGGAATTGCAGCCGGTGATGGCAATGGTGATGAACTATTAGATTTGTTTGTGACGAATTATTTTCGTGAGTCCAATACATTTTACAGTCAAATCAATCCGGAAATATTTCTGGATCTCACTCGTAAATCCTTACTTCACGATTCCAGCCTTTCCGTGTTAGGGTTTGGAACTCAATTTCTGGATGCGAATTTAAATGGCAAATTGGATTTAATCGCCACGAATGGACATGTGGAAGATTTAAGTAAGACTGGCATGCCGTATCAAATGAAAACACAGTTTTTTCTGAATACAGGCGCTGGTCAATATAAAGACATTCCAGCCAATGAATTGGGACCTTTCTTTGAAGAAAAACGACTTGGACGCGGACTCGCGCGCCTGGATTGGAACCGAGATGGATTACCGGAAGCGGTAATTACTCAATTACAGTCTCCCGTCGCTCTCTTACAAAATACAACCGAGAATCATGGTAACAGTCTCGTAATCCACTTAACGGGAACTATTTCCAGCCGGGATGCCATTGGGACCACGGTGCGTCTGCAAGTCAACGGTCAGTCAATGATGAGGCAGTTGACTGCCGGGGATGGGTACATGGCCTGCAATCAGCGGATACTAGTTTTTGGATTAGGCAATCAGACCGAAGCACAAAATATCTCTGTTGAATGGCTTTCAGGAAAAAAACAGACATTCGAGCGACTGGCGGCAAATCAAGAGATCATGATCATCGAAGAAAATCCCCAGCCTGTTCCGCTGAGAACCTACCCCTGATCAAAAATATTTACTGATTTGTCGGAGCTTCGTAAATTCTCACATTGCGAAACTGACTTTCCGCGCGGGCAATCACATCTTCATCGGCGAGGAAATAGAGGTAACGTTGTTTTCCCACATGATAACGTCCTACGCGAATCCGGAAACGTTTCCAGTCAGTCCCCGTATAAGTGTTGAATTGCTGGCCGATACCGGGCCGCGCTTCGTAGCCGTAAATCTGAAAAACATAATTAGTCTGAGCGTCATACTCATTATCTGAATCAAACCCAAACCCATGAATTTGACCTTCATGAGCGCAGCGAAAGTCAAATTCGATCACGGTATCAGGAGTGATTTCTCGGTTGATCTCTATCGTTTTCCAGGCGTTTCCCCAGAGCCGAAGCCCTTTGCCTTGTTCGATCAATTGGTAATCAGTCGGCAATTCATATTGCCCGTCCTGAAAACTATAAGGTTTGATTTGGTGTTCAGAAAAATTGATCGCTGGAATGTCTCCGGGAGGATCAGCAACAGAGAATTGACTGCGAGTCGGGAATGCACTTCGATCAGCCAGTTGACGTGTGACTTCCTGACCGCTCTGATCGAAGACAATGGACTGACCTGCTTCAACTTTGATTGAATCAACGGGTACAGAGACTTGATTTTGAGTAGGTTGTTCATCCGGTTGAGACTGCGATTGTGAAACAGTGACACTCCCTTCAAAAACATGTAATTCCGCTTGTTTTTCGGGATTTACGATCAGGCCGAAATTGGCCGACTGTGAAAGGATCGTCAGATTTTCTGTTGTTAAAGTAAACTCATGCGTTCGCGAAGTTCCCACCACAGCTAAACGACCGGATTTTAAATAGGCTCGATTATTGGCATTCAAACCCAGTTCTGCAGGACCTTGCAAGGCAATCGTTGTTCCACCTAAAAAATCAATTAACGCGCGTCCTGATTTCAATTTTAACCAGCCGGGTACAAGCGGCTTGCTCACATCTTGAGTCCATTCCGTTTGCTCCCAGACCGCATCATGTTCCTCGATAATCATAGCGGCAGGAACACCATCGCTGGAATCAAATTGCGCAACTGCCGGAGTGGGATGACTTTCCATAATTAAAAGTCCCACCAGACATACGCAGATGGCAATTGTTGCACCCAATGCATAGCGCATCATGGCTAATTGCTTACGTGCTGAAACAACACCGGGATCGATGTTTGTAGTGACAGCGTTGATTTCGCTGCTCGCATGAATGAGATCTGGTAAAGGTTCCGTCTGCCCTTGTTCCCATTGCAACAGGGAATCGGTATTCATCATTTCCAGAAAGAGGTTACGGATTGCTTCATCAGATTCCAAACTTGCCAGAAAGCTCTGGTTTTCCTCTTCGGTGAGTAAACCGTCGAGAAATGCCGAGATGATCTGTTGCGGATCTTTCTGTTCTTCATGATCATGGGAATTGATATTCATGATAAATTACTCTCCCTGCTCACTGGCAAGTGTTTTCTGAACGCATTCTTGCAATAGTTGACGAATACGGTAAAGCATTTGAGAAATAGCACCTACGGATCGCCCTTGTTCCGCCGCAATGGATTGCACAGATCCACCCGGTGCATATCGTTTTTGAATCAGCTGGCGGCTTTGTTCCGGAAGTTTGGTAAGACATCGCGACAAAACCTGCTGCAGGTCATGCGAACCAGCCAGTTTCTCTTCATTTTGTTTTGCTAACATGGATACCAGCTCGACATTAAATACCATGGAATCTCGTTTATTGTCACGGTAAAAGGCCATAACTTGAAAATAAGCGACTTTGCATGCCCAGGCAACAAAATTCGTTCCCTCTTTAAATTCTGCTGATCGTCGCCAGAGCACCATATTCGTTTCCTGGAGGACATCCTGTACCGCATCGGAATTCGGTAACAATGATCGAATATAGGCATAAAGCATACTCTGATGCCCGGTCAGCAATTGAACAAATTTTTCAGTCTCGTCAGGCTTCAAGATTTGAATGATCCCCAATATCAGTGCCATCAGTAGACTGGCGATGTCGAAGTAAGCTGCTTTTATATACCAGAAGATCGCCGATCTCACAAAAAATTCACAAATTGGACAAACATGATATAATTTGGCGTGAGATTATGGTGCAGTTCGGTATATGCTGGTAGATCGTAATCTATAATAGAGATTGTACTCTTGTGTACAGTTTTGTTTGCAGGTCAGGAATTCTCTGTTATTCGATTACGACAAAACCCGCCCACTGTTGTTTCTCTTCCGAGAACCCGTTTATCTGGAATTACTTGTTATGAAATTTCTGGTATCCATTAAGAGTGCTCCTTCTTTTCTGGTGTTTTTGCTCCTTTTCCTTCCCAGTTACTCTTTTGCAGAAGTAGAAGCAAAGAAACCTCATACCGGTTATCGAGGTTTGATACTCTCGCATCAACCGTCGGTTTATTGGAGTTTCGAACAACGTTCAAAGGCAGGATTTCCCAGTACTTCACTGAGTCATCACGATAAAAAGCAGTCACCTCAAGCGCTGACGGGATTGTTGAAAGGCAATAAAGTAGAGACATCAACAGGTCCCAGACCTTCTGAGTTTCCTCTATTCCAGTCAAACAATCAGGCTGCAGAATTCAAGCCAGGCCAGGGGTTTCTCCGCGTTGTTGACCCGGGTGAGAATAGTGTCCTCGATTTTACCGCCGGCGATTCAATTACATTAGAGGCCTGGGTCAATATGGAATCCACTCAGTCAGGTCGTCATTACTATATTATTGGTAAAGGTCGCACTAACCGACCAGGTATGGCACGCGATAATCAAAACTATGGCTTAAGAGTCACTGGGTCTGAGATCAGCTTTTTGTTTCGTGGGTATCCAAAAAAGAAAGATGAAAAGCCAAACTTTCATCGTTGGACTTCAAGAGGTGCAGGGATCAGCTCAGGCAACTGGCATCATGTTGCTGTAACTTATACGTTCGGAAAAAAGAAAAGCCTGAAAGCGTATGTTGATGGTAAGACTGTTTCCGGTAAGTGGGATATGGGCGGTGATACAACTTTGCCTCCCGTTGTCGATAACGATGAACTCTGGATCGGTTCTTCATTAGGTGGGTCAGCAAACAGTTCATTTCATGGACGACTGGATGAAGTCGCCATTTATAGAACTGCTTTATCAGCAAAACAAATTGCTTCCCACTTTCAGTATGTAACTCCCAAGCCTCGCATCGATTGGACCAGCGTTCCCTCTGATCGAGTTCAAGTGGATGTGTTTGAAGGGGTTCCCAATCGGAAATCATGGACCTTCCGCCCGCCTCGTTTTTCAGAATCATTCACGCAACCTCATTTTGCGCTGATTGATATACCTAATAAGTATTCCAGTCGGGGTATCAAGTTGGATCGTTCTGGTCCGTTTTTAATTCGGGCGATGTCGCATGTGACCATTCCTAAAGGAAAAAAGCGGATTCTGGTACGCGCGCGAAACGCGTCTCGACTTTATATCGACGATAAATTAGTTGCCGAGACGGGATTCCATAAAATTTCCGGTAGTGCTCACGGTCGTGTCTTTGATGTAGATCGTAGTTTGGCACCTCATATTCGCCCCTTGTATCGAGGCGATCAGGAAAAAGTGATCGAGTACGTTGGAGACGGCAAGTCACACCGTGTGCGGTTTGAGATGTTTGTCGGTGGTTTCGGTCATCGAGCTGATTTTGGCGAAACGGCTATTTTCATCGGTGATCTTGAAAAAGACTTTCAATTACTTTCAAACGATGATGAGTTAGTCTGGTTGACTGATGAAAGCTGGGTCCCCTTCGAACGCAAGTTCCGCCACTCACTGATCGCCATCAATGCACAGCGTCGACAGAAAGTGGCCACCAAAGAAGACAAATACTGGGATTGGCGACATCGGCTTGCCAGAGAGGAAGTACTGAAGCAACCTCAAGCCAAAGTACCCGCGGCTACCGTCGGGTTACGGGCAAACAATGAGGTTGATCATTTCATCAATCAACGTTTGGCTAGAGAGAAGGTCGCTCAGTCGCCACAGCTAAATGATCTTGCCTTTCTGAGGCGACTGTCACTCGACACAACGGGAACCGTCCCTTCGCCAAAATTGATTCAGGAATATCTCTCTGATAAACCAGAAACACGGCGTGTAAATGCCATTACGCGTCTGCTCAATGATCCCGGTTGGGCCGATAACTGGGTTGGATATTGGCAGGATGTTTTGGCTGAAAACCCCAATGTCATTAAACCCACTTTGAATAACTCGGGACCGTTTCGCTGGTGGATTCATGAATCCTTTTACGATAACAGACCTTTCGATCGCTTCCTCACCGAACTGGTGATGATGGAGGGCAGTAAATACTTCGGTGGTCCCGCCGGTTTTGAAATGGCTTCACAGAATGATGCTCCCATGGCGGCAAAAGCACATATCATTGGTCAAACCTTTCTGGGGTTAAACATGAAATGTGCGCGGTGCCATGATGCTCCCTTTCATGATTTCAAACAGCGCGATCTCTTCAGTCTGGCGGCGATGTTAAAGAGAACGCCGCAAGGAGTTCCTAAAACCAGCTCGATTCCGGGGTTTGATCCCAAGTCAAATTCGATGCTCGTTTCAGTGACCTTGTTGCCAGGAGAGCAGGTTCCTCCCAAATGGACGTTTGGAGAATTGATCAATCCCGAACGTTTTCCTGAAAACTATCTACGTTCTGCCAAAGACACACGTGAGCAACTGGCGGCCATTATTACTTCACCTAAAAACGATCGCTTTGCGAATGTGATTGTGAACCGCGTCTGGAAGCGATATCTCGGTCAGGGACTGGTCGAGCCCGTTGATGACTGGGATGGGCAGGAGCCTTCACATCCGGAATTACTTCAATACCTGTCACAACAATTCGTCATCCACGGCTACGATTTAAAGTATTTAGCACGCCTGATCTTTGAATCGGATCTCTACCAGCGGCAAGTGAGTACTGATGCGACCAAAGTCGAATCCATTGTGGAGGGAACTTACAATTTTGCATCTCCTGTTTTACGTCGAATGCAAGCCGAACAAATTGTTGATTCGATGTTTGCGATTTGTGGTAAGCCTTTAAATGCCGGACGCATGTGTATCGACATTGATGGGGCATTGGGTGTCCCGACCGCTCTTGACTTGGGATCTCCTCGTCGTGCCTGGGAATTTACCTCGCCTTCGAACGAGCGTGATCGTCCCAGCCTCGCACTCCCCTTTGGTCAGCCATTTATTACGCTACTGAAAACGTTCGGTTGGCGGGATACGCGACAGAATCCGACAAGCGTCAGAGAGTATACCTCAACGGCGTTACAGCCTGCGATTCTCGCAAATGGCATCGTTGGGAAGCGTTTCACACGCCTTTCAGATGACAGTGATTTTACAGAATTGGCATTGCAGGATCAGCCTGTAGAAAAGTTGATTCACCAGACGGTCTTAAAAACACTCACACGTGAGCCAACGACCAATGAATTACAGATGTTTGTTGAGTTGCTCAAATCTGGTTATACCGAGCGCGTCAATCCCAATGCAAAAATAGTCAGCCCTGAACCGTTACCTCGTAATCTGGTCGGCTGGTCAAATCATTTGAGCCCCCGCGCCAATGAAATTAAAGTCGAACTTCAGGCCGCAGTGAAAAAAGGAGACCCTCCTACACAGCGTCTGAAAGAAGACTGGCGAAATCGATATGAAGATATGCTTTGGGCACTCTTAAACTCTCCTGAATTTATCTTTGTGCCTTAGCTTCTCGACTTAACTTAATTACGATACCTTATCAGAATTATAAACTAAGAGTGAATCATGAACGAATTTCATTCAACACGCCGTGATTTCTTGCGTCAGGCATCTGTCACCGGTTTGGCTGCCTCTGCTTTGGGGACTCCCTGGCAACAACTTCTGGCCTCTGAGAAATCGAGTGTCAAGAAACAGCCGATGCCTGTCGGAAAAGCAGAGCATTGTATTATGGTCTGGCTGGGTGGCGGTTCCTGCCACATTGATACCTGGGATCCCAAACGGAAAGGCGATCCGAAAGCGAAAAAGGCAGGTTCCTATTACGATCCGATTCCGACAGCGATTCAGGGAACTGAAGTTTGTGAGCATCTTTCCAAATGTGCGCCGATTCTAGATCGATTCAACATTGTCCGAAGCGTACATCATGAAGTGATTGACGAACATGCGGCTGCCACAAATCGTATGCATACAGGACGGCCTACTACGGGTACAATCACTTATCCTTCTGTAGGTTCGGTGATCGCCCATCAGAGAGGAGCCGCGAGCCCGCATGCTCCTGCTTATGTTTTGATTGGATATCCGAACGTGACTCGTGGCCCTGGTTTCCTGGGAAGTAAAGCCGGTTATGTCTACCTGACAGATACGACCGCCGGTCCCAGTGGCTTCACTCGATCCGCACGCGTCAATCAGAGTCGGCAGGATCGCCGAGAACGCTTATTGTCAAAGGTAAGAGCCGAATATCGCCAGAAAAGTTTCGGCGGACAAACGATCCAGGATTATGACGAATCTGTCGCCGAAGCACTTCGTCTGTCCGGTCCCGAGTTCATGAAAGTGTTTCAATTAGAAAACGAAAAAAGTGACCTGCGCGCTTCCTACGGTGGCGAGTTTGGACAGCGTTGTCTGTTGTCGAGACGGTTGATTCAATCGGGAGTTCGCTTTATCGAAGTTTCTCATAACCTGAACTTTGTAAATGGTACAGGTTGGGATACCCATAACGACGGCCAGCTCAATCAGCATTTGTTGATTAAAGAGCTTGATTCTGCACTGTCGTCATTGGTACTCGACCTGGAGAAACATAAGCTACTCGACAAAACATTGATCGTTGTCGCTTCAGAGTTTGGTCGTCCTGCGAAATTCGATTCGGGTGGAGGCCGTGGCCATCAGTCCAAAGCTTTCAGCGTGGTATTGGCAGGCGGTGGCTTACAAAATGGAAAAACGATCGGTGTGACAAACGAACTCGGCGAAGCAATTGTCTCTCGTCCCGTTTCAGTTCCCGATCTGCACGCGACCATTTATTGTGCGCTGGGCATCGATCCTACTGAGGAACTACATTCTGGCGACCGTCCTGTTCCAATTACCGACATGGGGCAACCCGTGCGCGAACTCTTCGGGTAAGTAGACTCACTTTAGTCTAGCATGCAAACGGTTTTAAAAACGATAAGCCGTTCGAGTATCTGTTGGTTAAATACCAGTCCACAGTCTATCGTCAGTAGCTCTCTGAGGGAGCCATCATTTTTCCACAGTGATTTTTGTATCAGGGAGTGCTGCTTTAAGACGGTTGACGTTTGCATCTGAAATTTGAGTACGAATTAATCGAAGCTCTTTTAAACTTGTCATAGTCGCTAAGTTGTTCGCGCCTGTATCTGTTATTGAAACATCAAAGATCCAGAGAACATTCAGCTCCTTGAAATACAGAAGTGTCTTCAAAATTCCATGTTCGGAATTTAACGGTCCTCCGAGGAGCAGATCCTTGAGTTCTGGAAAGGCTTGGAGTTGTTCTAATCCTTTATCATCGATCTGAGTCAGATGAATTTGTAGACCAATCAAATCTTTCAAACTGGCCATTGTCTCTAATGATCGACCCGTGATCGAGGTTTGAGCAAGTGAAACTCGCATTAATTGTGGATATTGAACGACGGTCTTAATAACTTCATCGTCAAGCCTCAAATTATTATTAATATGTAATGTTCTGAGCTTAAGCTGATTGCTTAATCGAGCGAATCCTTGATTAGTTGTATTCGTCCCGGCAGCAAAAAGGAAAAGGAGATTCTTCAGTTGATTGATGACAGGAATACTCTTATCTGTGATTTTAGTGCTAGTGAGAACTAAAGACTGCACGGAAGTTAGTGGTAGAATATTGGGAAGCGTCTCATCAGTGACGTCACAATTAATGAGATTGATTGAAGTAACCTCAAAAGGGGCTTGTGGTAAATCAGCGGCACGCTCAACATTTTGACCTGCTTTCGTTGTGATTTTCCCACCGACAGAAAATATCCATGTGATCGCCTCTGCTTCTGTTTTCGCAATAGGAGCCGGTGTAGGAACAGGATTTTCTTTTTTCTCAGTCACCGTTGGTTTAGTAGGCGCAGGTTGTTTTTTCATGCTGATGGGTTGAGCACGAAGTACCTTTTTCTCTTCTTCCGTTCGTGGGCGCTGATAAGCAAAGTAAGCCATGATCAGAAATCCGACCAGAATCACAGATGTGATTCCCAGGAATCGAGGCATTAACCCACTACCTTCACCGGCAGGCCTATTGGAATCGGGATCGAGGTTTTGAAGACGCTGCTTACTTTTTTGCCGTTTGAGGACCAGCTTGACTCGCTTGTCATAATCTTCACGAAGCTCGGGGTTTAACAGAGTCAGTTCCGCTTCTTCAATTTCATAAATCAGCTGTGTCGCTTCTCGGTGATGTGCACCATGCAAATGATCTTCAATCGAAGATCGTTGACGCTGGGCTGCGGTTTGAATGACTTCTGAGTCCTGTTCATTCACAGAAATTCCCAGCAACTGATAGTAATGGGGCGGCTGTTTTTCCGGCGGGATACCCAGCCATTTATGATAGGAGTCAAAAGACATATAAAAGTTCCAAATGTGTGTTGCGTTGAAGATAAATTATTATCAAGTATATGTGTGCAAATGTGATCTTTTTATTGTAAGATTGGTATGAATTCAAGTCAATCAAGTGATAGTGAGTCGACTGACATCCGCTGGTGGCAAGTGTATCCTTTGACAAAGTTCGTTCTTGATTTCATTTTTTGTAAAAAGGTTTATCTATGCCGTCTCGGTCATCACATTTTGCGTTCATAGTGGCTGTGATTCTGTTTTTAATCGCGTTCGCAGTATTTATAACCGTCAAAGCGCCGCCGCTGAATCAGGGGCCAGTCGCGAAGGAATTGATTTCCTACGAAAAGGCGAATGAATTACTGCGATTTAAAAATGAAGGCATTGCTTATCTGGAAAATGCACAGTATGCAGAAAGTGATCCATTGCTGGAACGTTTGACAGAAGAGCTCCCCAGGGAAGTAATTGGCTTTCGTAATTTAACCATCTGCCGCTTATTACAACTGACACCCGAAAAAATACAGGCCGACCAGGAATTTGCTAAACAGGCAATTAGCACTGTTAATCAATTAATTCAAATCGCTCCGGATTCTGGTGTTAGCTATATCCTCTCAGCACGAATCTATACGGCACTGGGTGACCTTCAACAGGCTTTAGCTGCTTTACAACGTGCGATTCAACATTATCCCGAAGATGCTGCCGTCTGGTATGAGTTATCAGAGGTACAAAAACAGATTCAAAAATCTGAGGTGCAGAAGAAAGCAAAGTCTTCACTTGAAAAAGCCTGGGAACTTCAATCGGATAATTTGTTTCTGACACTCGATTATTTGCAAGTTGTGGTAGGTCAGAAAGCAGAACAAGCTGTTCCCGTGTTTGAGAAAGTCAAACAGTTGGCTGGGCCATTGGCAGACAGTGTCAAAGATCATACAAGGCTGGATTTAAACAAACTGATCGACGATTCAGTGACCGCGATTCGGGATCAAAAGTGGAATCTTGTGATTCGAAACGCACGAATTCTGAGAAATGTGTTGATAGCAGAGGATTTGGTCAAAAGTGATCGACGACGTGTAGAGCAGAATCCGCTTGAGTTTGTGATACATGATTTTCCACCTGAATTTTATACTGCTGTCGAGTGGCCGGCACGACAAAAGCCATTAACGGTTGAACTTGCTGAACCTGATCCATTGAAATTTTCTAGGGAACTACCACCTGATATCAGAGATTTACAGATTGCTGACTTCGATCTGGATGGTAAGCCAGATTTGATTCTGCTGAGTGCAGAGCAGGTTTCCGTGTTTACACAGAATGAGTCCGGGATTTGGGAAATCATCGCGAACCAAACCAGTAACGGAGATTATTCAGAAGTCCACGCAGTAGATTTGGATGCTGACGTGCAACAGTTAAACCAGGCTGCTTCAAATGAAAAGAAAGAGCAAATACTGTTTCCGGTGTCGCCGTCCCGCGATGCGGATTTGGATCTGGTACTTTCTGGGAAATCAGGAATCAAAGTTTTCGAGAATCAATGGGATTCTAAAACAGGAAAAAGAAGACTCGTTCTGAAAGCGCAAAAGAATGATCTGGCAGTATTAAGCGATGTACTGGCTGTCAATTTTTCTGACATCGACCATGATGGTGACCTGGACCTGGTGGCTTCGACTTCTCGCGGATTATCACTCTGGTCAAATCGAGGTGATTTTTCCTTTCAAGATATCAGTATGAATTCTCAGTTACCTCCTGACAGTCTGGCAGCGACCTCTATTGTACGTGTTGACTGGGATCGGGATGTCGATCTTGATTTGATCTTATGCAGCCGTGAATCGAAGCAGGCAGGCTATCTGGAAAATTTACGCCATGGCCGATTTCGCTGGAGACAATTTGACGCAAAAGAAAAAGAGTCAGTCATTAATCAGTTTGAGGAATGTCGACTGGTTGATTTTGATCGCAATGGTTCATGGGATTTGATTGGCGTTTCCAGAGCACAGATGATGTTGGTAGAGACGAACCGACCTCTGCCAGGAAGCGTGCAGATTGCCAGCGTGCGGCCACTCAAAGAGTCAGAGCCTGTCAACGCTGAGAATACAATATTACTAACAGGGGATTTAAATAACGATGGAGTTTTGGATGTTGTGGCGTCGAGTCCTAATGGATTGCAGCTATGTTTGGGAACAGCTGAGCAGAAGGCAGGTCAAACTGTCTATGTGAAAGATCAAGTGATCGTTTTTCCCAAGCCGATTCAAAAAATCTTGCTGTACGATCTGAATCAGGACGGTAGCCTCGATGTGATTGCCGTTACAGAAAACCAAATCGTTCAAAGGCAAAATAAAGGCAATGATTACCATTGGCTTGATATTTCACTCCGAGCAGAACAGGTTAAAGGAGAAGTCAAATCAGCCAGTGGTCGTGTGAATCATTACGGAATTGGAAGTTTGCTGGAACTACGGAGTGGTACGATTTATCAGCCACAAATTGTAGCGGGGCAGTCGACACATTTTGGTCTTGGTAAACAAACTGTGGCTGAAGCGATTCGTGTCCTATGGACTAATGGAATTCCTGTAAATATTATCAATGTGAAAACCGATCAGCGAATTTATGAGAAGCAGACTTTGATGGGATCTTGTCCTTATCTCTATACCTGGGATGGCGAACAGTTTTCTTTTTATACAGATCTGCTCTGGGCGGCGCCTATCGGCTTGCAGTTTGGCAAAGGCATTGTGGCCCCTTGTCGTGACTGGGAATTTCTCAAAATTGATGGCGACCGTTTAAAAGAAAAAGACGGTTTCTATGAATTGCGGGTCACTGAAGAGTTGTGGGAAGCCGGTTACTTCGACATGGTAGAACTGATGGCCGTCTATCATCCATCAGATGTGGAAATCTATACGAATGAAAAGGTAGGTCCTCCTGAAATAGCTGAAGTTGACATTCATACGGTACAGCATCCGCAAACACCAGTGGCCGCAATTAATCATGAAGGCCATGACGTCCTATCTGAGATCAAAGACGCCGACGATAGATATGCGAAAACGTTCAACAAAAAGTACCGCCAGGGGCTGACCGAGGATCATTTTCTGGAACTGGACCTGAATACTGAAGCGGTACTGAATACGAAGACGCCACCACGGTTGAAATTGTTTCTGACCGGTTGGATTTATCCGACAGATACCGGTATCAACTTGGCTTTATCGGAAAATCCATCGATGCCGTCGCCTCGGCCGCCGTCTCTGTCGGTTCCTGATGAGAACGGCGAATGGAAAACTGTCATGCCCTTCATGGGATTTCCTGGCGGGAAGACGAAAACAATTGCCGTTGATTTGGCAGACCAGTTCTTAACTAACGATTATCGCGTACGAATTAATACAAATATGGAATTCTACTGGGATCAGGCTTTTTTCACTGTAGACGAAGAATCAGCGGAATTTATGATGAGAGTGCTGCCGCTGGAATCAGCGACATTGAAATATCGCGGGTTTTCCACTCCCATTAATCATCCTGGAAATGGCCCGGAACGTTATGATTATGAAAGTCTGTCGTCAGACATCCAGTGGCCACCGATGCAAGGGGGGTTTACACGCTATGGTGATGTGAAAACTTTAGTGGAATCTGCTGACAATCGTCTGGTGATCATGGGCGCCGGCGATGAGATGCGGTTACGATTTGCAGTATCAGCAGCACCAGATAAACCTGGTTGGAAACGCGATTTTATCCTGCATAATGTCGGCTGGGACAAAGACGCTAATTTGCACACAATTCTAGGGCAATCAGTAAAACCACTACCGTTTCGGGAGATGGGGGGGTATCCCTATCCAACCCAGAATTATCCAGACGATAAGGTGTTACAGCAGGACCAAACGCAATATCATACGCGTCGGCAAAACAGTGCCCGCTTCTGGAACGCTCTGCAGAAACCCTGAGTAATTTTTTATGAGTGCATTTGCTTCAGATTTACGATAATATAATTCTTGGTGTTCTTTTTCCTTATCTCGATCAGGTGTTCAAGACGATGCGCTTTTTACCTCGTAGTTTTTCCTGTATTTTGTTACTGGCATCCTTTTGTACGACTGGTGTGAGTCGAGCTCAGGAGATGTTGTATCCTTTGTCTGTGGCGGCTTCTGACAAAGGGACCGTTTACGTAGCAGATCGAAAGTTACCGGGAATCTGGAGTGTCGAGAAAGGGAAGACTAACAGTTTCTTCACCGGTTCCAAAGTATTTCGTACTCCTTTGAATGCGGTTCGCTGTGTTACAGTAGATCCGCAAGGGCGAATCATCGCCGGCGATTCATCGACGCGCGAAGTGTATCGTTTTGAAAAAGAAGGCGAGAAACCAACACCGTTAACCAATGGGGGTATCGGGATTCCCATGGATGTAGTGGTGACAAAAAATGGCGACCTGCTCGTTTCTGACCTGGAATTGCATCAAATCTGGAAAGTTCCCGCTGCGGGAGGGGAACCCACACTTTTTGCAAAAGTGAGCGCACCCCGTGGGTTAGTGCTCGATCAGGCAGAGAATCTTTGGGTTGTTTCAGGAACCGCGGACCAGCTTTTGAAAGTCAGTCCCGATGGCAAAGTGACGGTGGTTGTCAAAGGACGTCCCTTCAACTTTCCTCATGACGTGGTCGTGCTCGACGATGGGACGGCAATTGTCAGCGATGGTTATGAGAAAGCACTCTGGAAAGTCACACCCGATGGAAAAACGGAAAAATGGGTGTCCGGTGATCCTTTCAAAAATCCGGTTGGTATCACACTACAAGGCGAAAATGTTCTTGTTTCCGACCCACACGCGAAAACGGTGTTTTCGGTAGATCCCGAGAAAAAAATCAGTGATTTATTGAAGCCTGCGAAATAGCATCAGAACCTAATTTGATTTCACAGGACCTTCATTCCACCAGATCGAAAACCATTCATTTTGGTCAGTGTCCTGAACTTCAAATGCTCCGACTGCCAGATCAAGGTCTCCATCCTCGTCAAAGTCACCTGCTTCGATCACTGCATGTTGTCCGTTTGAAAAATCGAGAGGGTGTCTACTAAACTGCCCCGGTGCTGTCTGTTCGTACCAGACAAGTGTGTTGCGCGGTTCCTGATAATTCCACGTCATCGTACAGGCAGCCAGATCGATGTCGCCGTCTCCATCAAAATCTCCGTGAGTCGCGCAATACGCGCCAGTCAGAACTGCGATATGATGATGTTGAAAAGGAAACGTACCCTTGTTTTCCAGCCATTGCACGGAGTGACTGGGGCGTAATTCAAACGAATCCATTGTATCGCCATTCGTATACAGCAGGTCGAGATCTCCATCCTGATCAAGGTCCACCAGTGAGATACTGGAAGAGCCATAGGCGGGTTCTGGAGCCTGGTAGATCGTCTTTTTTTTGAAGCGACCTGCTCCCTGATTCAAAAAGGCTTCGATGACTTCATGCTCCTGTGAAAAGAGTGTGATCAGATCAGGCAGACCATCATGATTCAAATCTGTGATTAAAACATGACTGGCACCATGACGACCATCGAGCACCTGAAATTCGAATTTCAAACTTGCTTTCGAAGGCGAGACATTTTTCAGATAGAGTAAACGTCCGGTATCTCGCCAGCCAAATTCGGCAATGACAAGGTCCAGGTCTCCATCTTTGTCGAAGTCAGCCGCTTTTACATCGGCGACACGTCCTAATCCTTCCTGGAGGGTCTGTGGTCGATAAGCTTGCTTTTCATTATCGAATACCAACAAAGTTACCTTACCAGAATCATGATCCGCTGGACCGAAACTACCAAGGTCCGCAACCAGATAATCATCATTCTGATCCAGGTTCAGATCGATGCGTTCGATGTGGGCCGGGTTCATCAATTTCGCCAGAGGATAATAGCTGGGCTTGGATGAATCGAACTGAATCCACCCGACTTCACCCGAACCCATATCGGTCATCAGGAGTTTTCCTGATTCATTTGCTCCTGGGATCCATTTCAAATGCGAAATGCTGGGCATTTGTTTGTCAGACTGTTGCGGAAACTCTACTTTTCTAAACTCGATAGGACCTTGAGGGGTATCGACAATTGGTATCGGTAAATCATGTTGTTCTGGAGCCTGTGTGACGAAGTATTGAATCACTTCGGGCATGGGCGGTACACGCAGATTCTTGCGCGGGGATAATTCATAGTGTGCATATTCTCTGGGGATCTGCATCCGCCAGGCTTCTTTTGTTAATACACTTGGGTCAGGACAGAGATGACAACTTCCGCAGAAGCTTTGAATTTCGGCATGAAACTCCTGAAATTGAGCTTCAGGTGGAAGTGCAACATTCGGTTTAACGCCGTCTTCCTGCTTTTTACAGGATAGCGATAACATAAGAATCATGCATAAGCAGAGGCGAATTTTCATTATTGAGACTGTTGGTCAAGAATAGGTTTTAGCGCTTTTTCAAATGCATTAGCCTGTCTGAAAAAACCAAGGTCGGTGGGGTGAGATCCATCAACCGTATCTTCGCTGTCATTGCCCAGCAGAGATTCTCCATCCAGATAATACAGATATTTGACACCTGAATTTTTCAGTTTTTGATATGCTTCCTGGAGCGCCTGACGGCTCGTACGATGTCTTTCCTGGCTACTCTTTTTGAGATAAGCATTTGAATAAGTTCGATCTTCTACAAGTAAGATCGGCGTGTCTGGATGTGCTTTACGTAACGTGTTGACAATGGACTCCGTCTCTTTGGCAACCACGGGTGCGGTTACATTGGGCAGGCAATCGATGATGAAGACGCTGGCGTCCAATTCGGCTATCAGCTTCGAGACTTCCGGTTCCATGCGACCATTGCCGGAAAATCCGAGGTTGATTACCGGACGATTCAGCCTGCGGCCTAGAATGGCAGTATGAACCATGCCGGTTCGAGAAGCACAACCTCCCTGAGTGATCGAAGTACCCCAGAAGACCAGTGGTTTATTTTTACCTGGCTGTCGCGCGGGGGCTTTCCAGAGATGACTGGATTCTGGGATGCCAATCTCAACCGATTTGACACCATTGTAGAGTGGCAGATAGAGAAAATACTCTCGTTTTCTCGGCATCAGGCTTGAGATCAGAGTGACGCTATTTTCTTTTTTTGAAGGGCGGCCTACTGCCAGCCAGCGCCACTTGTCAGAATCGGTTTTGACATAGAGATCTAAGCCACTGACACCAGTCGCAGCCATATGATTCATTGCGATATTGGCAGACGTCAGTTCCCATTTTGCTTTGATTGTGGTGGCATCTGTGACAAAGCGAACGGCAAGACCAGCTGAATGTTTACTGAGCGACCAGACTGGAGGGCGAACAACGCCTTTTGCTTTTTTGGGTAGTCGATCAAAAAATGTTTCCGTATCAGTCCAACCTTTGCCTTCGACACCCAGGTTCTTGATATCGAACCAATGCGTTTTATCTTTTTCATCGACCTTGAATGTAGAGACTGGTTGCGTTTCAGCAATGACATCTTGTGGTAGAAACAATGAAAGTACAAGAATTGCAAATACTGATAGCCGAGCGCTGTGTTTTAAACTCATGATTTTTTCCGTGGTGAAGTCTCAGGATGTGAAACAAATCTGAACTTATTTCATATTAGCAGTAGCAATTATGAAAAAGAAAGTTGATTTTAATGGTGGAATACAAAGTTTTTCCAAGTTGGTTTCAGGAATCCAGTTTATTGAGTTGAGCAATAAACTTTGATAGCTCTTGCCCTTGAGTCAGAATTTGCTGCTGCTGTTTTTCATTTTTCAAATTACCGGTTTCATCGAATGCATCATGGGCACTGGAGACGGCCAGTTGTGCGGGGAGCATGATGCATCCCAATCCACCAAGAATTGCTCGTAAATGAACGAGTCCTCTGAGACCTCCTAATCCGCCGGGAGAGGCACTCATCAGTGAGACGACTTTCCCACGAAAGGCAGGCAATGACCCGGGAGCTTCACCCGCATCCGCGCGGGTGGCCCAGTCGATGGCATTTTTCAACACGGCTGAAAGTGAGCCATTATATTCAGGTGAGGAAATCAAGATACCATCACTGTCAATCAGTAGTTGTTTGAAATCGCGGGCAGCTTCATTTTTTCCTTCTTTTGTTTCCAGATCTTCATCGAATAAAGGCATGGGGAAATCGCGCAAATCGATCAGCTTCACATCAGCCCCTGATTCTCTGGCGCTGTTAGCTGCAATTGTTACTAAACGTTTATTATAAGAGTTTTCACGTGTACTACCGGCGAAAGCTACAATACGAGGTTGGTAGCTCATATTTCTCATTCCTTAATCTATTTGAAGTATCTCGAATCAGAAAAGCGCTTTGCTTGATTGTTTCATTGTTGTAGATCGATAGGAATTTAGGGAAGGCTATGAAAGAAGAATTCACGTTTTTTTGGTAGTTTCGGTACGTGTTGGAAGCTCTGGTTTAATGTTAAATTTTTAAAATGAGACAACACGTTTACAAAAAAAGGAGTTGACCTGAAACCAGGTCAACTCCTTGGGATTGAGTCATAAAGCGACTAAAAATCAGAATTCACCCAGGACTTCGCCACCACCCCGTGTGCCTAATGCGCGCCAGATATCAAGAGAAATATTTTCGCTGATAGTACGCACTGAACCATCGACAAGGACCGCGTTGACGACTCCTGTATGATAGCTACGTGAAGTAATAATGGCATAGGTAGGAGAGCCGGCACTTCCATCTTTGCCTTCCTGCCAGGAATTGAAGTCGGCATCATATTCTGTGCCCGCATTGGAATAAGTCACATGAGTATTGGGATTCATCGTTACAGTAAAACCGGTATGATGCACTCGGCCATCGGGCCATTCAGTGTGTCCCGTATTGACTTTAAAATTTGCTCCCGATGCGACGATGGTTGCAGCATCGGCTGCTGTGGCTGGAATGGTTGTCGTTGAAGGTCCCCCATTTCTGGTATAGGCCTGCCAGCCTTTCACTTCCGCGGCCAGCAGAGTATTACTGGTTCCATCTGTAAAAGCCGCCATTGTCAAACTGGCGTTAGGAAAAAAGGCGCCATTGCCACCACTTCCATTGGTGGGGTCATATACAAACCAGGTTCCATAATTGAAACCGTAATTAGTAGGATAAAGCTTCACTCTTCCACTACCGGGATCACGCACACGATCGCTATTCGGATCGCTGGGGCAGGCATAAACGGGAATTTTTAAGCCATCGATGGCAGTTTGGAAGTCCCAGGCTATGGAGAGGTCTACATTGTTATAAAGACTTCCTTGTTCAAGCAATGGTAAGATACGACCATGCACGCCCCATGAGCCGTTATTTCCGGTTGAAGTCACTGATAAATCGACGCTTGCTCCGGGAGGCAGATAGCGATAGCTGCTGGCGTAGTTATGAACTGCCAACCCTAATTGTTTGAGGTGATTTTTGCACTGGGTACGCCGGGCTGCTTCGCGTGCCTGCTGGACCGCGGGCAGGAGCAGGGCGATTAAGATCGCGATAATGGCGATCACCACCAGTAATTCGATTAATGTAAATCCACGTCTGTTACGCATTAAAGAGTTTCCTTGTCGTTGTACATGATTTTTTCAGTAGTTCCATTTTAGAAGATCATTACGCAAAATGTGTACCGAAACGACTGTTTTCCAGGGACTTCCGTAATTTCCTGAGTCTGGAGTTCGGTTTATACTGACTTGAGATTAGTTCGGCCTGCAAACAATCCCGGAATGTGTTCTTAAAATAGACACAAGCGCTGAAATGTACGACATATTACCGGCTTACATTCTCAAGTGATGTGATCAGCTGCGAGATAAATCTGGTTGATCTGTCAGGTTAATCATGTTTTCTGCTCCCCACATGACTTAAAATGAAGGTGATCGGAACCATTTTAACAGTAAGAGAAAGCACCCTTGATGATGCGCTGGCCGTTGAGATATCAGATTCTCATTCCCATGGTGGGAATTATGGTTTGTGCTATTGTGAGTGTGACACTCTTACACGCTTATCTCTCGACGAATCAAATTAAGTTGCAGATTCGTGATCAGTTTCGTCAAATCGCGCATACTTTGAACGAAGCGACGTTTCCTCTGACGGAAGCAGTTTTAAATCAAACCAAAGGTCTTTCAGGAGCTGATTTTGTACTCGTAGGGAAAAATGACGAGGTTCTCGCTTCGACCCGCTCTGATTTTGTACCACAGGCTGTTTCGGTTGAACCGCCTATGTGGAACGAGTTACAAATTTCCGATGTACTTCAAACTGGCGATGCTCCTTTTTTTCATACGGTCGTAAAAATTCAACCGCGTTCCCCAACGCAGGGGCAACAGTATCTCCATATTTATTACCCGGCGAAAGAGTATCGGGATGCATTATCGAATGCCATATATCCTTCTCTGATCGCAGGAAGTGTTGCGTTGGCAGTGGTCGCGTTTTTGGCAACGATGATTGCAGCCCGCGTGACACGGCCCCTGCAACGTCTTGACAAAAAAGTCGCGCAGATAGCACACGGAAATTTTCAGCCTATGATTTTATCAATTCGTAATGATGAGATACGCGATTTGAGTATTTCGATCAATCAAATGGCAGAACTGTTAGGTGAGTATGAAGATGAGATCAAACGCAGTGAGCGATTGAAAACTTTGGGTCAGATACGAGGTGCGATTGCACATCAGTTACGAAATGCTGTCACAGGCTGTCGCATTGCCCTGGACTTACATCTCCGTAAATGTGCCGAGAGTCAGGATGAAACGCTACAGGTTGCCAATCGTCAGCTATCGATGATCGAACAATATTTACAGAGTTTTCTGGATAATAAGGGGGGCGATGTTTCTCATTTCGAGCCCGTTTGTCTCAATGAGATCATTTCCAAAGTAGTAAGTCTGGTTACGCCGACCGCGAAACATTTTGGAATCCATCTGGAAAATAACGCCGTTTCAGGTTCAATTTCTGTTCAGGGAGATCCCGAAGCTTTGGAGCAACTAATTTCCAATCTGATCTTGAACGCGATTGAAGCAGCAGTTTCCGTTGAGCCCGAACAAGGCTCGGTGGCAGGTGATGTCGGTCAAGTCAGTATCAGACTATTTCAAAGTAGTCCGGAGTCTGTTACTTTGGAAGTACAGGATACAGGAGCAGGTCCAGATTCAAAAATTATCAGTAAAATGTATGAGCCACTGGTGACAGACAAAAAAGATGGAACCGGATTAGGTTTGTTTGTGGCTAGAGAAATCGTAAAGAATCACGCCGGGCAGATTCGCTGGGAGCGGCAAGATCGGACGACATGTTTTATCGTCGAAATGCCTTTGGTGAGTGCGGAGAAAAAGCATGTCGAAATTACTAATCGTTGATGATGAAGAATCCATTTGCTGGGGTTTAAGTCAACTGGGTGAAAGTCATGGTCATCAGGTGATGACAGCATCGACTGCAGAGCAGGCGCTGAGCATTGCCGAGGAAGATCGTCCCGATGTCGTTGTGATGGATGTGCGGTTACCAGGTATGGACGGATTGACTGCGATGCAGGGGCTTCGTGATCGAGTTGGTTCTGTTCCCGTGATCGTTATTACCGCTTATGGTGATTTACAAACAGCCGTCGAAGCCGTTCGCAATGGTGCCTTCGATTATATTGTTAAACCCTTCGATCTGAATCAGATGGAACAAGTGTTGGATAAAGCAATTTATGAGTCGCGGCGTGAGGAACCATCGGTCGAAGAGACTCGACAAGTGGACGGTTTGGTTGGTTCTACTCCTGAAATGCAAGATGTATTCAAGTCCATCGCACTCGTTTCCGGGTCAGAGGCAAGTGTGTTGCTTTCTGGTGAAAGTGGAACAGGTAAAGAACTGGCGGCACACGCAATTCACCGATTCAGCGAACGCGCTTCAGGACCATTTATTGCGGTAAACATAGCTTCTCTCAGTGAAAGTCTGGCAGAAAGTGAACTCTTCGGCCATCTGCAAGGTGCATTTACTGGAGCCGAGTCGACACGTGTTGGTTTTCTGGAGCAGGCTGATCAGGGAACATTGTTTCTCGACGAAGTTGCCGATATTCCACTACCGATTCAGATCAAGCTTTTAAGAGCACTTGAAGAGGGAGAGGTATTGCCTGTCGGGTCAACCCAGCGAGTGAAAACCAACTTTCGTGTGATTGCGGCGACACACCGGAACCTGGAATCATTAATCAAACAGGATAAGTTCCGACATGATCTTTATTTTCGATTGTGTACGTTTCAAATTGATATTCCTCCGTTGAGAAAGCGCGTGGGGGATATTTGCGCCCTTGCTGATTTTTTCCTGGAGCGATTTGTAGACCGTCAGACTGGCGCGCAGCATCGATTAACTGCAGAAGCCGTTTCAGAATTAGAGAAACGTCCCTGGTATGGTAATGTGCGTGAATTGAGAAATTCGATTGAACATGCGGCCTTGCGTGCTCGCGGGGGGACCATCTTGCCTGAGGATTTGCCGGCTCCCGTTTCCAAATCATTTCTGGGGAGTGAAGAATCAGATGCAGACTCTGATATCATGATCATTGAGTTGCTCAAGCAGTGGGCTGAACAACAATTGATTGATCCCGGTCAGGCTACGAATCTCTATGAAAAGCTGATGGCACTGATCGAACCTCCTGTGATGAATGTCGCATTGGATCAATTTCATGGGCAATGTGCGCCTGCGGCACGCTGTCTGGGGTTGCATCGAACGACGCTGAGCAAGAAACTAAAACAATACGGTATTGAAAATAAATGAAGAACTTTCAACTGGGGTACATCCTGATGAAACAGATCGCGCGCTCGATTCCAATATTAATCTTCACTTTATTGATATGTGAAAACACATTTGTTTTTGCTGCGCAGAAAGCCAAGCAAAAACCGTTGAACTTCGTATTCATATTGGTGGATGATCTCGGCTATATGGACGTGGGCTGTAATAATCCAAAGACATTTTACGAAACGCCTCACATTGATCAGCTTGCTGAAACAGGAATGCGATTTACCAACGGCTACGCTGCCAATCCTGTGTGTAGTCCTACACGTTACAGCATCATGACAGGAAAATATCCGACGCGCGTGGATGCAACAAATTTCTTCTCCGGCAAACGAGCAGGTAAGTTTCTGCCTGCACCATTGAATGATCGAATGCCTTTAAATGAAGTGACGATTGCGGAAGCCCTTAAAGAGCATGGTTATTCGACCTTTTTCGCTGGAAAATGGCACTTGGGACCGACAGAAGAGTTCTGGCCGGAAAATCAAGGGTTTGATGTAAACCATGGTGGATGGCATCGTGGCGGACCGTATGGTGGCAAGAAGTATTTTTCTCCTTATGGAAATCCACGTTTAACCGATGGGCCTGCAGGAGAGCATCTACCCGATCGACTGGCCAGTGAAACGGCTAAGTTCATCGATGAACATCGAGAGCAACCCTTCTTTGCCTACCTTTCTTTCTACTCAGTACATACGCCTTTGATGGGGCCGAAGCCCCTGGTCGCCAAATACAAGGCAAAGGCGCAACGGTTAGGATTGACAAAACAGAAAGAATTTGCAGAAGAAGAGCAGGTATTTCCGGTTAAAGAAAAGCGTCGTGTACGAATTCTGCAGAATCATGCCGTGTATGCGGCGATGGTAGAGTCGATGGATCGCGCAGTGGGCAAGGTACTCAATCAATTAGAGGAGTCAGGCCTGGCTGAGAATACAGTCGTCATGTTATCTGCCGACAATGGTGGCTTGAGTACATCTGAAGGTTCTCCTACCTCGAATCTCCCGCTTCGAGGAGGCAAGGGTTGGTTGTACGAAGGGGGAATTCGCGAAGTATTTCTGATTCGCTGGCCGGGTGGAACGAAGCCTGGAACTACCTGTGATGAGCCGGTGATCAGCGTTGATTTTTATCCGACGATTCTGGACCTGGCTGGTCTACCCGCTAAACCAGAGCAACATCAGGATGGCGTTAGTTTAAAGCCTTTATTGAAAGGAATGTCACGCTTGGATCGAGAAGCCCTCTATTGGCATTATCCACATTATTCCAATCAGGGCGGAATTCCCGGAGCTGCCATTCGCGAGGGAGACTGGAAGCTGATTGAACGTTTTGAAGACGGAAGCGTCCGACTCTACAATCTGAAAGACGATCTGGGGGAGCAGATGAATCTTGCTACAAAATACCCGGAGCGAGTTTCTTCAATGCGTCAGAAGTTACATCAATGGTATCGCGAAACAGATGCGAAGTTTTTACGCGCAAAACCCAATGGACCACAGCCCTGGCAGCCTGGAAAATGAACGGACGTATTTGGGGCTAATAGGTTTTCTATCTTAACAATAGAGATAACTTCATCAAAAATTTAAAATTGATTTACTCACTTCGAAATATTTACTTGTCGGTCCTTTCATTTTTCTATGATCTGTTATAATTCAATATGTCCCTTGGGTTTGTGATGAAATATCATTTTCGATAAGTCACTTTGCATCTGCATATCCCCTATCAACACCTAATGATGATTGAGAAGTCATATGGCGCAGTCCACATTGCCGGAACAGAGTGAAGATTATTCCGAAATGCTGAGCCTCTTGAGGAAAAATCTGAGTAACGTGATCCGGGGGAAGTCGGAAAGCATCGACCTGATGATTGTGGCTTTGCTCTCCAGCGGTTCAGTCTTAATGGAAGACGTTCCTGGAACCGGCAAGACCACACTCGCTAAAGCGCTGGCACGCTCTTTGGATGTTCCCTTCAATCGAGTTCAGTTTACCCCCGACTTATTGCCAACCGATATTCTGGGGTCGTCGATTTATAATCCGGTCGATGGTACATTTCATTTTCGAGAAGGTCCGATCTTTTGTAACATTTTATTAGCCGATGAAATTAACCGCGCCTCGCCTCGTACACAGTCTGCTTTGCTGGAAGCCATGAGTGAATCGCAGGCGACTATTGAAGGTGTACGTTATATTCTGCCTGCTCCTTTCTTTGTTTTGGCAACTCAGAATCCTGTCGACTTTCACGGCACCTATCCTTTGCCAGAGGCTCAACTGGATCGATTTCTGATTCATCTACAACTGGGATATCCTGACGCAGAAAATGAGATGGAGATTCTGTTTGCACAGTCAACCGAACATCCGGTCGATCATCTGGAGCGAGTACTCAGCCACGAGGAAGTTGTCTGCATGCAGGATCAGGTAAAATCGGTGCATGTAGATCAGAGTGTAGCTCGTTATATGATCGATCTGGTACAGGCCACGCGCGATGATCCACGGTTGAAGTTAGGGGTCAGCCCCCGTGGTTCATTGATGTTATTTCGAGCTTCACAGGCATTTGCCTTCTTGAAAGGCAGAAACTATGTTCTACCAGATGATGTTCAGCATATGACAGACTATGTATTGGCACATCGTCTCATTTTAACTTCGAAAGCAAAATACAGTAGTATTACCAAACTGGATGTGGTGTCTGATATTGTTCAAAAAGTGAAAGTGCCCAGTTAGCATTTTATTGAATGACGATGAGTGGAATCGTCATTTCAACTCATTAGATTAGAGAAGTGTTGAATCTAAAATGCATGTCTCGGAATACGATCCTTATTCACCCACGATCAGAAAGCAGGATTCGTTTACCAATCGTCTTCTCCTGGTACGAATGCACAAGCACTATTGGTACTACCGTGTAACTTATCCGGGAAAGTTGTTGTTATTCGGATTTTTCCTGTCTGGGATCGGTACGGTTTCGGTCTCTGTGCCGATTTATAATCTTTTCAGTATCTTGATGGCGTTGATTCTCGTCGATGGCATTGTCTCGTGGATTTTCAGGCCTCAGTGTGAATTAACAGGAGATTTTCCTGCTCAGACAACAGCTGGCCAGCCTGCGGTGGGGCATTTTACCGTGACCAACCGGGGTTGGTTACCCGTTTACGATATGGCGGTTGCCTTTCGCTGGTTGGAGAAACCACTCTCACAACCTGATCGCGATGATACATTGAAATCTCTGCCGCGCGGAGAATCTGTGGACGTTACTGTCACCATTGATGCACCACAACGTGGGTTTTATGCACTGCCCAAGCTGGGTGTGCATACCTTGTTTCCCTTTCATCTCAACCGATCTGGTAATGCAGCACTCCCCGGAAAATCATTATTGGTACTACCTGCCTTTCATAAGTTGAACAGTATCGATTTACCTGTTGGTAACAAGTTTCAACCGGGGGGGATTGCTCTGACTTCCAATGTGGGAGAATCTCCCGAATATGTTGGGAATCGGGAATATGTTCCTGGCGAGCCAGCGCGCAGACTTGATTTTCGATCTTGGGCTCGACTTGGTAAACCCGTTGTACGAGAATTTCAGGAGGAGTATTACTGTCGCATAGCGCTGATCTTAGATACCTATATGCCTGCAGATGACAGGTTGACTCGAATGATAAAAGCCATCACTCAGCGTTATCAACCCAAAACGGAAGGTGCGCAACCCATGGATGTGCTGGAAGCGGGAATCAGTTTGACTGCTTCGATTGCAGATGTTCTCTCGCGGGGAGAGTACCTGATAGACCTCTTTGCTGCCGGACCGGAATTGTACGTATTTCGCGCAGGTCGGCATACGGCACATTTTGATAACGTCTTGGAAATCCTGTCATGTGTCGATCGTTGTCCACATGATCCATTCGATACGATCGGACCAGCCGTATTTGAGGAATTGTCCAATGTTTCAACCGCAGTTTGTATTTTCCTTGATTGGGACGAACAACGGGAAAAGATGGCTCGGGCTGTATTGGATTCCGGGTCCAGCTTAAAAACGATCATCATTCATGATGGAGAGACTACGCTCCCTTATAATTCAGAGAAATTTGGCCCGGCTTTTCATTTCACACCCGATCAAATCGCGAAAGGTAAGGTGGAGTCAATATGAATGCACAGCGTACAATTGCGTTCATTTTGATTAGTCTGGAGAGTGCCGCCTTTGGTGTTCTTTCAGAAACTTTCTTTTTTTCATTCAGCATTGTATTGCTGTCCGCATTATCGTATGTGCCAATTTTACGGCACCCTTTTTCCAGTCGGCAGGTATTTTGGACTACCAGTATTTTGGCCATCATTTTCATGGTCAAATACATGATTTCGCAGCATGAATTTGGCTTAGATCAGCTCGCAATCCGAACTCCTCTGGCTTACGCAGCCGCACAGTTTGTAATGGCGGTGCAGCTACGTCAGCTCTTTGATAAACACTTTGTTCCTTTTCTACCGAATTCGTTTCCTTTATTCGGTATCGTGGCGTTTATTCTGATTGGTGATGTTATAGTTTATGGTTCCGGGCATCTTGTATATCAGGTACTGGTTTTTAGTTTCGTGCTGTTTTCCGGAGTGTTCTATCAGCTAGGGCATTCTGTGCGTAATCAGAAGAAAAAAGAGAAACATTCGTGGGGAATCTATTTCGTTCGCGCGAACTTTTTTGTCGTAATATGGCTGCTGGCGTGGTTGACCGCGACGGGATTGTACCGTTATGAGCGAGAACTGGATCAACTCTACTACCGTATCATTGAGCCGCGTACATCCGGAATCGCCTCCCGTGCCGGTTTCTCAACAATTTCCAAGCTGGGTAGCCTCACCAAACAGTTTGACACCAGCGCGAATCAAATCAAATTACGTGTCAAATCGACTGATGAACCAGGCTATTTGCGTGGCCGGGCATTCGTGCAGTTTCTTAACTCAGAATGGCATTCAGAAATCGGTAACCACAATGCAGCAATTGTTGCGTTACCACCGGCGGGAGTCGAAACCGACGTTTTACAAGATGGGGACTGGTTTCAGATTGGAGAAGCGAAATCTTCTGATTGGATTGAATTCGAAATTTGGTCAGAGACATCCGGGCATATCTTTGCTCCGCTGAATACTCCACTGATACATGCTGTGGCTGATAGCGTACAATATGACAGTCAAGATATTTTGACATCGCGTAGTTTGAAATTTGGTTATCCTTATGCGATCTTTTTTCCGAGAAAATTGATCCCACGTCGACCTGAGCCAGAGCTGGCACTACAGCGGCTCTTACAACTGCCTGATGATATTTCTCCAGAAGTCAAACAACTGGCCAAACGCATTTTTGACAACTGTAAAACAACTGCTGAGAAGATCAATCGTGTTCAGGAATACTTTCAGGATAACTATCAATATGAGTTGGGGATTACGGTACCAGCAGGTGAAGATCCGCTGACCTATTTTCTCCTGGAAAAACCTAACGCCCATTGTGAATATTTCGCATCGGGAACAGCACTGTTACTCAGATTAACAGAAGTTCCCTGCCGCTATGTGACTGGTTATGTCGTACGCGAACGAAATGATTATGACCAATACTGGATCGCCCGCAACCGGCATGCACATGCCTGGGTGGAAGCATGGGATGAACAGCAGGGCTGGGTGACAGTAGAGTCCACACCTCCTGCCGGTCAACCAGACAAACGCGCTCCTGGCTCCTTCAGACAGTATTGGGAATCTTTTATTAGTCAATTTTCCCGTATCAAAACCGCCTTACAACAAGGGCAGTGGATTCTGGCTCTCTCAGAGGCGCAATTACCCTTGGCTCTCATTGTTTGTGGAGTGCTACTCTGGTTTGGTTTGAGCTGGGGAATTCGGCACTATCGAAAGCGGTTTCAAGAAAGGGCGACACTTCGCCAAAGGCCGGCATATGTCCAGGAATTGCATACTCTGTTGGCACAAATGGATCGCTTATTAGGAAAACAAAACCTTGTTCGAAAACCGGGAGAGACGTTGATGCAGTTTTCCAGGCGAATTGAGAGTCAAAGTATGTCCGAATGGTACCAAATCTATGCTGGCAGCAGATTCATGCCGGAAAGCGTGGCGAGACAAGAACTTATTCTTGAATTGAAACAGCAGTTGCAGGAATTCGCCAAACGCAAGTCTCCTCAATGATGTTTTTTTCGGCAAATTTTGCATGAGAAACCGGGCTTGGCAGGCAATCGAAGTCTGGTTAGAATCTGCCCCTCATCTCTCAATTCTCAAATGAAACACTCCACATTTTGTATTAACTAATTAAGTTAGACAAGCAGCAAATGCGCATTTGCTGCTTGCGCGTCTATTTTCTGAGTACTCATATTGGAACGGGATTCTCTCTCAATGAAAGCTCTCTCAAAAGCACTCATAACTGTGACCATACCTTGTATCTCCCTTGTGGCATCCGGGTGTGATTTGCTTCCGCATGCGATTCAGCCCAGCCAGTGGCATAAATTGAACCGTGGCCCGGCTCCTCGTGAAGATACACACTTTTCTGTTCCCGATTATATTCCGGAACTACAACAGAAAACACGATCTGAGCAAGACCACTAGTCAGACAAAGCGCATTCTGCAGGCTTATTAAAGAAAGTTCACCACAGGCTGCGCGCTTATGGTGTTGTTTGTTTACGTACTGGTTTGGCAAAGTTCTGGCGATCCAGGACTTCATTACCTAAGCTCTTCATCTCAACTTTCATCCCGCCAGAGCTTCGATCACAAGTCAGCAATAAATAAGAATCTTTGCCAGCCAGGAACTTCGAGTGCGGATCTGAATACTGTTTTCCTTTTCCACTCAGTGATGTGTTGTAGTAATTCAATCCATCCAGTTCTGCTCGTTCAGCAAAATAACCGAAGCCGGTTACACAGATGGTTCCTCGCTGAAACAGTTGGTGCCATTCTCCCTGGAGTTGATTGCGGATGCTGGCGTTACGCTCGTTGTAAAGTGTGACAAGATGCCCCGGTACTTTTTTGGTAATCGATTGATACCACTGGTACTGTTGAGAATCGCGTCCGAAGGCATGACAGGTTTGCCAGTGATTGCCAAAATCTGAAATGTGATTGAAGTCCAGACCAATGAATCGCACACCAAACTCAGGTATATCAAAGTGCCATTTCCATTCTTCATCGGGAAGTTCAAAAAAGCGGCAAAAAGCAGTGGCATCCACATCATAGACTGCATGCGCAGGAGGCTTACTACCACGGGGATGAATTTGACGATCATGATTTCCCAGAATTGGCATGAAGGGTGTGGATCGAAATAATTCAGGATAGGCGCTAATCAAATTGACATAGGGTGTAATGCAGTTACGTTTTCCAGGTCCGCATTTCTGCCAGAGATTGTTTATATTATCTCCCGCAGTCAACAAAAGATGGACATCGTCTTTGATCAAACTGGATAAATCAGGTTGAGATTGCCAGTCTGCTACGATGGCGACACGGAGAGTCTCGGTGGGATATGCTTTAAATGTGGCAGCGGCAGACCGTTGGTTTCCTGTTTGAACTGAGTAGTGATAGATTCGATCTCGATGATTCAAAGGAATTTCCACATGGTGCAGCTTTGTTGATTCGTTGACTTTAGCACGTTCCATTGTCTCTGGAGAGATTCCATATACCACAACCGAATCACCAGGCTCATCTGTTAACCAGTTCACAACAATTTTATTCGGTTGATTCGTTTTGTGCGTCAGCCAAATACGCTCAATTTCTGCTGCAGCTACCATGGAAGTAAAAAGATGAATACAAGTGAAGAAAACGAGAGATTTCATGAACACTTTCTTGATTGAAAATCGACTTAAAAAACAATTTCGATTCTGATTTACATTGAACCTTTTAGATACTGCCATCAGTCTTACCAGTTTCTAAATGACAATACCATCAAAAGAGCCACTCTTAATAATATTTAAAAATACAGCATGATCCTGTGAAATTTTGACCAACATCGTTCAAGTCGTATTCGTAGTACAGGTTAGTCACTACTAACTAATGATAAATTAGTAATTTTATGATTGATTTCTTCATTTGGACAGGAAAAGTACAGATTAGACATCTAAAATTACGTTCTACGGAAGTGAAAAGTAGCTCTTTAAACAGCAGTATTATTCTTGATATGGTATTTCTGGTGATCGATTGGCAACCAATATTAGCGACTCAAAAGATAAAAAAGCCCTCTCTGGTGCGCGAAAAAAAATCGTTCTCTCAGTCATCATTTTTTTCGTTGTCTTATTGAGTTCTTTTGTCTGGGGGCGGGGACTGTGGCTTGATTTCTTTCACCACCGTGCAGAGCTCTGTTTGCAAGATCGGAATCCTGACAGCGCACAGCAATGGCTATCTTATGCGCAAACTCTGAATGCGAAGAATCCAAGGACCAGAATACTGCTCGCACGCTCATACAGAAAATCACACGATGTCGAAAAAGCATATCAAGAATTAAAAAACTATTATCAACTGGCTGGATCCAGTGAGGAATATCTTCAGGAGCAATGGTTGTTAAAAGCACAGATTGGAGATAACGCTGACTTACGCATTCACCTGAGTGAACTTCTCATTAAACCGCAGGGGGATATTCAGGATATTTGTGAGACATACGTAAATAGTTGCATTCTCAACTACCAGTTTGATGATGCACTAAAAATTTTGGATCTTTGGGAAGCCGATTTTCCAGAAGATCCGCTTCCCAATTTTATGCGTGGGAAAATCTTCGAACATAACCGTGCATTGCAGGAAGCAGTAGAAGAGTTTCAAAAAACACTCAGTAAAAATGCCAGATATGCACCAGCGGCATACAGTTTGGCCCGGATTCAGTTAACGCGTAAAAAAACTGAAGCTGCAATGAAGTACTATCAAATAACGCTGGATAACACAGAACATCAGGCACCCGCCAAAGTAGGATTGGCGCGTTGCTTGCGATTATTAAACCGGAATCAGGAAGCGAAAAATATTCTGACAGAGGTGATCTCAAAAGATCCCGAAGAATTGCAAAAAGACTATCAGGCAATGGGGGATCATAAATCTTCTGCTTACTCTTCAGCACATCTGGAAATGGGGAATCTGGAACTTGCTGAAAAAAATTATGAAGCTGCATTAAAGTGGCTCGAGCCTGCAGCGAAGGCCAATCCCAGAGATCTGGGAGCGAAAAATTCTTTAGTGATTGCTTACAGTCGCTTAGGAAGGAAACAGGAAGCAAAGAAATTAAGTCTGTTGATCAAAGAAACGAATGATGCTCTGGAAGAGATTCAGAAATTGTTGGATCAATTGCTGCAAGAGCCCAATAATGTGGAACTGCGGTTTCAAATTGGAAAAGCTTACTTAAAATATGTTTCCGAACTGCAGGGGGTTGTTTGGCTTAACAGTGTTGTACGTTATCAGCCTAACCACCGGGGCGCTCACTCTGAATTAGCCAGATATTACGAACAAAATCTTTCGCGTGGCGAAAGCTTTCAACGTTTGGCGAAGCTGCATCGTGAGAAAGCAGATGCGATAAAAGGGAATCTCTGAAAGGGCACCTGCCAAGACTCCAGTCTTGTCTGGCCAGAAATAGAAGTCTACCTGGAAACAAACATGATCAAATCAAATGGTTATTCAAGGGGTTTCACCAATCAGTATTCGTGTTTCAATCGACGAGTAGTCCTGGCGTTCTTGGTATCCGGTTTATGCGTTTTGTTAGTCGGGTGTAATTCTGAGACGGGCATGGTTGAGCGTCCACAAACGGTGGACATCAAAAAACAGGCACAACAGAAACATTCTGAATTGAGAATTCAGCCCGAATTTATCAATGTTTGGCCTGAGCAGAATTTAGAGTTCACTTACCGTAACGGTCGAGAAGCGGGAGAACTGGCAATTCTCGAAACGCTTGGAGGGGGTACGGCAATTTTCGACTATGATCGGGATGGACTTCTTGATCTCTTTTATACTGGTGGTGGTACATTTGAGAACAAAACTGTCAAAGGTTATCCCTCTATTTTGTTACGACATACTGGGGAGTTTCGTTTTTTTGACATAACAAAGAACGCGGGCATCGGGCTCGCAGCATTTTACAGTAATGGTTGTGCGGTCGGCGATTATGACAATGATGGTTTTCAGGATTTGCTTGTGACTGGTTATGGAGGTTCAATTTTCTGGAAGAACTTAGGCGATGGCACGTTTGAAGAAATTTCTATCGCTGCTGGCTTGCGAGACTGTTTCTGGGGATCCAGCGCTGGTTGGGGAGACCTTAATGGAGATGGCTTGTTGGATCTTTACCTCACTCAATATGCTGACTGGTCATTTCAAAATCATCCAGAGTGTGATCTGACGCCTGGTGTTGCCGATGTTTGCTCTCCTCACTCCTTCACGGGCGTCAAAGATCTTGTTTTTTTTAATCGAGGTGATGGCACTTTTTATGATGCCAGCGAACAAGTTGGTTTACTGCCAAAAGGTAAAGGGCTTGGTGTAATTCTGGCAGATTTGGACCATGACACCGATTTGGATATCTATGTTTGTAATGATACGGTCGAGAATTTTTTGTATCTGAATAACGGACAGGGGAAATTTGAGGAGGTTGGCTTCATCAATGGTGCTGCCGTTGATGATCGGGGCACGCCCAATGGAAGCATGGGCGTTGACATCATGGATTATAATCAGGATGGCTTGACTGACTTATGGGTTGCCAACTATGAGAAAGAAGCCTTTGCTTTATACCGTAATGATGGCGATGCCCAATTTTTGCACGTCAGTAATGATACTGGAGTGACTTCGATAGGAGATTTATTTGTAGGTTTTGGGACAGCGTGTGCCGATTTTGATTGGGATGGAGACGAAGACCTGATTGTGGCAAATGGGCATGTCGCATATTTTTCTACGAATTCTCCCTTTCGACAAAAGCCGCTTTATCTGGAAAACCAAAACGGACGTTTTGCTCAGATTGAATATGACGATTCTTCTTATTTGGGACAGTCCCATACTGGTCGCGGATTAGCTTTGGCAGACTTTAATGACGATGGTAATCTTGATGTGTCTATCTCAAATTTCAGCGATCCTCCGGCAATCCTTAAAAATACGACCAAGACAAAAGGCCAGTGGGTTTCCGTACGTTTCATTGGAAGAGAAAGTAATCGCGATGCGGTTGGCACACGTGCGGTGCTACATACAAGTCAAGGAGACCTCATACGACAAGTCAAAGGAGGTGGTAGTTATCTCTCTTCCAGCGATTATTGTCTGCATTGGGGAATAGACGAAAAAGTAACTCTCAATGGGATAAGCATTTATTGGCCTTCAGGTATACAGCAGAAAAGTGATTCACTTAAAGTGAATGCTACAAATCTTATTCTGGAACCTGATTCAAAAAGTGATCTTTTCAAACAAAAATAAGCTGTTTGATTCCACTGCAAACACTCACTTCATATGTCTCTATAGATATACACGTCTACAAGTCTGATTAAATGTAAGTTGTTAAAATTAAGGTGTTTAAATAAGTGTAATTACTTAAATAAAGGGTGTTTTATCATGTTTTTGATAGATGAAAACATTGTTTTTTCTTTAAGAAATCATAAAATTGATTGCTTAGTATGAATAACTATGAAATTACTGTCTATTGCCAAGTTTTCCTCTTAATTCCACCCTCAACAGATAGTATCGTTTTCTACTAAGCCAGTAGTTTAACGTGCCCTTTTTACCCTTATTTAAATACTTATCAGGAGAGTCTCAATGCAACTTTTACGCAGGAGAAGAGCCTTTACGCTCATTGAATTGCTTGTTGTGATTGCCATCATTGCAATTTTAATTGCACTACTATTACCTGCAGTGCAGCAGGCGAGAGAGGCAGCACGCCGTTCAACGTGTAAAAATAACCTGAAGCAGTTCGGCTTAGCATTACACAACTACCATGAAACTCATCGTTGTTTTGGGCAATTAACACTATCCGGGCAAAGGAGTGGCGTCACAACACCTTGGGTTGGTTTTAGTACGCAGACAATGTTGCTGCCTTTTATGGACCAAGCCACCATTTATAACGCCATGGACTTTAACTTTAACTGCGAAGAAGCACCCAATACAAATAACCGTAATGCAGGTATTGGTGTATTTCGCTGCCCTTCGGACCAGCGGTATACCAACTATGGGGAAGGATCCTTGAACTATTATATGTCTGCAGGTCCTTGCATGGGATGGAACGTGAGTGTCGGTTCGCAAGAAGGTTTTTCCCGTTATTCGATCGTCACACGAGTAGCAGACATTTTGGATGGAACATCAAATGTGGTTGCCATGGCGGAACGCATTGTGGGAACAAACAGTAGTGGGAATTTCAAAAGGACAGGTGATGTAAGACGGAATGTGCCTTTCAGTGGTGGTAACAATACGACATACCCGACAAAAGCGGCTCTGGATGCACATGGTACCGCCTGTGCGGCAGCAAGTGCCTTTTATGTTCATCGTGGGTCACGTTGGATGCGTGCCGATGAATGTTGGTTTAATACCTGGAATACGCCAAACTCACCTAATGATGACTGTAGTACGGGGAATGGAGGTCATGCAGGAGGAGATGCAGCCTCAAACCAGGCAGCACGCAGCCGTCATACGGGAGGCGCCCATGCTTTGATGGCAGATGGTTCTGTGCACTTTATCTCGGAGAATATTGATTTACTGAAGTGGCAGCAACTCGGTGGAATCGCCGATGGTGCTGCTGTCAGTGTAACTGAATAAGACTTGATCGTTTTACGGCTGTAATCAATAACAGCCCGGCAACACATATTGCCGGGCTGTTTTCATTGTTTTTGCCCAAATTTGAAGACAAACAAGAGTTACTAGAGATTAGAAAGAGTTTTGTAATGAAAATACTAACTGTATTTTGCATGTTGCTGAGTCTTACTTTAGCAGGTTGTGGTGAAGGAGGAGGCACTGGCGAAACTGCCCCGGCCAATCAGGAAACGCCTGCCGCTCAAGATTTAACAGCTGTAAAGACATCATTAAATAGCATCGCGGAGTCCGGTGTTATCGACAGTAGCTTCTTTGGAATTCCAGAAAGCTTGGAACAAGCGGGCAAACCAAAATTGGCTGAAGAAGCAAAAAAACTAGGTGCCATGAAGGGCAAAAAGCAGATTCAGGCAGCCGCCAAGAAGATCGCTGATCAGCTCTAAAACAGTACAAAGGTACTCAGAGCACAAACTAGGGGCAGTATATACAGCGTTTCCAAATACTTTCGACAATGATTCAATTGAAGGTGTTGATATCTAATCGCTGGAGCTGACGACTCAAAAGGGAGCTGGCACATTGCCGGCTCCCTTCATTTACGATTTTTCGCTTCACAAAAGTCAAACTGAATCAAACTTTGGGTTCCCAGCCTGGTTCGTAGTCTCGCGTCCATAGTGCCATGGCGGCTTTATCGTTTTGAATATGACCATTCGAAGGATCACAGGTCATTGTGCGACCTGTGCGATGTGCAATATTTCCAATATGGCATAACAACGTGCTTTTGTGACCGATCTCAATTTCGGCATTCAGACTGAGTGGTTCATTGTTACGTATGGCATCAATGAAGTTTTGAGCATGCTCGGACATGCCCTGCCCACCGCCTACTTTTTCGACTTCTTTATCTTTGGCATCTAATACTCTGTAGCCGCCTGAGCCGCCAATAATCAATGTCCCTTTACTACCGAAGAAAGTGACAAATTCATTCTTGTGACGATTACAGCTAGTTCCCTGCCAGGTAATCTGTTTACCTCCGTCAAACTCGTAAGCGACGACGTGTGTGTCTGGCGTTTGTTGATCATCGTTGTAGGCGTATCGACCGCCACTCGAAACAACACGTGTAGGATAATCTACATCCAGTCCCCAACGACAAACATCCAGGGAATGCACGCCATTATTTCCCAGTTCACCGTTGCCATAATTCCAGAACCAATGCCAATTATAGTGTACGACGTTATCCATATATTTTTGACGAGGGGCTGGTCCCTGCCAGAGATCGTAATTCAAATAACCGGGAACAGAAGCAGGTTTACCAGTGCCAATCGAACCGCGGGCACTTTGGTAGAAAGCGCGTGCGAGGTATACATCGCCAATGACCCCCTCTTTGACTTTTTGAATCCCTTCCATAATCGATTCACTACTACGTCTCTGGCTTCCCATCTGGACCGCACGTTTGTTTTTGCGAGCGGCTTCAACCATCATTTCACCTTCTTTAGGATTATGACTGCAAGGTTTTTCAACGTAAACGTGCTTGCCTGCTGAGCAGCCTAGAATAGTCGCTGGTGAATGCCAGTGGTTGGGAGCCGCAACGATCAGGGCATCAACCGCTTTGTCATCCAGAATTTTACGGAAGTCTGCGATTGGCTGTGGTGCTTTTTTGGTCGCTTTCTCAACAGTCTTGGCTGCGTTAGCCGCTCGGTTATCATCAGTATCGCAAACATACTTGATTTCGACGCCGTCCAGAGCACCAAATGTTTTCGCCAAAGCGAGTCCACGTTGCATACCCATGATACCGATAGTGACTTTTTTGCTAGGGGCTTTATTCGCGGCTGAAAGAAGTGCTGGGGCAGCGAAACTCGCAGCAGAGGCTGCTGCAGTTTGACCTAGAAAAGTACGACGGTTGACAGAATCAGACATCTTTGGTTCTCCATTGCAGGGGAGTTAAAGCGAGGCAGGATTAAGCATAAAACAAGCTTTGTATTTTATACGCTTCTCAAAGTGATTAACACGGAAAAAATAAGCAATGTGGCAATTTGTTAAAAAAACTAATAATATAGGTGTAGGTCAACTGTGAATAACAGATTCCGTATGCACCAAATCACGCCTTTCGAATATAGTGGGCTGCATAACTTCTTATTTCCTGACCATTAAGGACATGGAACATTCTGAGTTGCTGGATGGTTTCCTGACTGAATCGTCCCAGTGGGACATGAATCAATTTTTTCTGATAACGTTTTGCTAAGCGTCGCCAGCCAATCCCCGGAGGCGCCTCACTCAGCAGGGCAATATGTGATTCTTCACTATAATGGCAGGCGGCAACCAGCAGACGCTCCTCGAGTGTATCCACAAAATCAAACTGGAGGTCATTCCAGATATCACTGACAGGCCGGGGAGGGAACAGGAAGAGTGCTCCGCCGTAAGTTGCCATACCAATTCCAGGTCCTACCATTTCTTTACGGTGGTCGGTCGCAAAAAATGCCAGTGTCGATTCATCCTGGTGTTCAGCATGCCAGGTAAGTCGATAGGGATAGTCTCGGGGATCTGCGGGTGAGTCGAAGAGCATAATCACACAATCAAGCCGCCCTCGACTCGGAGGGAGTACTTTGACATGGATCTCACCGGTATGCCAGTTCCTTAGCGTTTCGCGGAGATCAAGTCCATCTTTCATGCTTGTTGTAAACTTTTCGGTTCGTGCCAGATCCACTCCCAGAAGAGAAAGTGCATGATCTTTGACACTGGTACGAAACTTTTCAATGGCGACGTCTTCCGGTGGCCAACTGCATTGTTTAAATGGATCCCATCTCATCTCCCACTCATCCTGTTTTGGCTTAGGAGGTTTTGGGGCCAGTTCACAATTTCTCCAGGAAATGGGGTTACCCGGTAAGCGGTTACTCAACTCAAACATTGTGCCATTCGGGAGTTGAGCTTGTTCAATTCCAAAACTGATCTTATCAAATGGCAGCAAATGCACGAATGGGTATTCTCGCGCTGTTTCTGCAATTTGAATGGCAAATTGATCGCCGGCGACTTGTTGGGCTGCTTTGACCAGCGTATATAGGTCGGGCGTCATACGTCGTTCGATAAGTGATAGATTGCGTATATAACGAAAATAGACGGAAAGGACTTTCGGGGTGATTTTTCTACCGCGTGATTTCAATTCCATTCGATAACGATCTCGAGCAGTCAATGCCAGTTCCTTGATGCCATCGACTGACAGATTCTCATCATCATTCAGTTCGGAGCGGGCTGCTTCATACAGACCTGTAATATAGGGGAGCTCACCAAGTAAAAATAAGAGGGTTTCAGAATCTGCAGTGTAAATATTCGTTTCGTTGACTTCTTCGTCTTCGACTTCCAGTGGCATTTGTTCGATGTAGGCGTCGTGAATCCAGGGCCAATCCAGAAGTGAGCAGACCAGCAGAATCGATTTATATTTCTTCTCCAATTCGCGTAAACGATGTGCCATCATCTTACAGCGATCCAGAGGCTGTCCTTCAGGTAATTTATTCAGGGCTGGCAATACTGCCGCGGAAAATTTTTCAATAGGAACTTTCTTCAATGCATAGGGATCAGGTAATGAAGCAGAAATACTTTCAAAGCGTTGTGTTTCTAAATCGATAAAATGGCGATCAATGTGTTCCATCATCGCAAGCCTGAGGGCGGCAATCACTCCCTGACAGGGATCGATGGGAACATAGCTGCAGACACGCTGAATATCGTCTTCCTCTTCCTCGTCATCTTCTTCCCAGGGAGCAGAACCAGAGATGGGAGGTTCTTCTTGTAAGACAGCAGTGATACTTGGCAGAAACGAGATACCTCGTTCGACGTTGGCTTGAAACGAGGGAGGCAATGGAACGGCCAGACAATCAAACTCATTGTTCAACATGACACGGCGTACTTCAATGGCGTAATCGCCACTACCATGGATCAGTGGTAAAACTGAAATACGGGGACTGATTTTGAGAAAACTGGAATGAAGAGATGTCATTATGAATGTGTCCAGTTTCTTACTACTGAAGATATCAATATACGTAGTTTGACAATAAAATTACTTTGGCCATTGCCAGCCGGTTGTGTTTTTCAGATTCACAACGCACTCTTCAGGCCAATCTCCCTGATATAATTTTACAATGTTCTGAGCTGCCATTGCATACGCGTCACGGTGAGATTCCTTGTCCAGACCGCCGATATGACAACTCAATAACACATTTTCTAAGTTTATCAGCGGACTTTCAACGGGCAAAGGTTCTTTTTTGAAAACATCCAGACCAGCGGCACGTAAGTGACCAGACTGAAGTGCTTCAATCAAGGCCTCCTCGTCAACTAGCCCCCCGCGCGCCGTATTGATCAAGACAGAACCGGATTTCATTTTTGCCAGGGTTTCTTTGTTAATGATGTCGATAGTCTCTGATGTTACAGGCAGGTGTAACGTGACGTAATCTGACTGTTTCAGTAATTCATTGAGATCAACGAGTTTGATCTGATGTTCGGCCACAAATGATTGATTGGGAAAAGGGTCATAAGCGAGGACCTTCATTCCCATGCCAATCGCACGGGTTGCGACTGCCTGACCGATACGCCCCAGCCCCACAATGCCGATGGTACTTCCCCAAACACGGGGTGTGAGAGCTCGTTCCCACTTTCCACTACGAACAGCACGGTCTTGTGAACGGGTCAAGCGTGCCACTCCCATTAATAGAGCAAAAGCCTGTTCTGCGACCGAATGATGGTTCACACCGGGTGTAATTGTGACGGCAATTCCCAGGTCATCAGCGGCTTGTAAATCGACGGCATCAAAGCCAACCCCATAACGTGAAATCACTTTTAAGTCCGGAAGCTGTTCCAGAACTTCTCTAGAATAGATCTCTGCGCCGGCAAGGATGGCATCGAAGCTTTCTACTTGTTCAACGACTCTATCTGGTTCTTTTCGTAAATCAACCTCGGAGGGGACAGTGGCTACTTCAAATCCACCGGCTTGAAGAATTTCAAAATGGGGTCCAAATTCACACATTTTCGCAGTACAAATTGTACGAGGCATGATCAAATATTTCTAAAGAGATACAGTTAAAATAAGAAATTACCAGTACTGCTACTCTAGCGAAATGCTCGATTGACTGACACTGTTCGCAGGGCAAAAAAACGAAATGCGTTCTAATCCTTACTTATCGAACGATGAATAAGCGTTCTGCGCTTTGGACTGTTTTTGGATCTTCTTTACGCAGTTTATTAATAAACTGCTTTGCTTTTTCTGCAGTATTGAGATCGGCACCAATCCCTTTTTTGTTTCTACCTTTAGAGGCGACCAAAAGATATCTTATAATGGCGCGTTTGATCGAAGAGTTACTATAGTCTTCTGTTTGATACATTTGCATTAGACGATCCAGTACGCTCCAATCATTCCAGCGTGCAAGATCCGCGATTACCAGGTCGGTTAACTCAGGTCGATCCAGCAGCAGTCTCATTGACTTTCGCAATCGTTCTTTGCTGATCCGTTCATTTCCATAAGCCCACATAAAATACAACGCTTGTATCGCGGCTTTTGTTTCAGAGTAAGGAACTGTTTCGGAAATGAATTTGGTTTGTTCAATTTTGTCTAACCCATCTGCACCGGTCTGTAGCAGGTATCCTGAGATCAGGCCATCAATGCCAAATCGAACTTTTTTAACGGGTTCATTGATCTTCGATTCCATAAATGCAATATCTGATTCCTGTCCACACAGCCCCAGTAACAAGCCATACAACCCCAATCGGACTACAGGGGTATCAGGACTCACAATCCATGTTCGAATTTTTTTTCGCGGCAGCTCTTTGGCGAGAGGAGTGATCTTTTCGTAGGGAGCATTCGCAAATTCAGCAAAGGCATCATTGGCGATCATCGGATCTGAGTGTTCCAGAAACTTCAGGAAATACCGCAGGCGTTTGGATGTTTGTTCTTTTGCGGGAGGAGCTTGAGAAACGTATTGAAAACAGGTTTCGGTAATTGGAATCAGGTTTTTCCAATTCATACTGGTCTCGTTGGTTCCCAGTAATAAAAACAACTGACTTCTTTTCCCGGAGCGATGTCGATTGATGATGATTTGATCGCCTACATCCAAATGGTCCTTGTAGGACTGACGAATAACTTTTTTGATTTCAAAAAGCGTATTACCAGATCTTTCCAGTGTTCCTTTTTTTGTTTCAATCCATTTCGCGAGAACAGTTATTTCAGATTCAGAGAGTTGCTCAGTCAATGTTCGCGAGGGGCCAGAGCAGAAAGGGCATGCATGAAGCGTGATTGCATTTGAAAATATGAGTAGCGCACTCAGCAGTCCTATACCAATGCGAACTTTCATGTGTTGTTTTCGTCCAGTCATTCCAGATCCTTCTGGTGATTGAGACAAGTTTTGTGACCGTTAGTTCCTCACGCGGCTACAAAAAATCCAGATGTCAAAATGCCTGTTCTTCTTATTTGAAGAAAAAGAAGCGTTCTGCACTTTTGACTGTTTTGGGGTCTTCTTTACGTAATTTGTCAAGCAGTAGCTTTGCTTTCTCCGCCGTTGCCGGGTCTGCTCCGCCTCCTTTTTTGTTCTTGCCTTTGGAAGCGACCAGCAGATAACGCACAATGGCACGCTTAATAGAAGGGATGTCATAATCTCCTGTACCATACATTTCCATCAAGCGATCCAGGACGCTCCAGTCATCCCAGCGTGCGAGATCAGCCACAACGAGATCTGTCAATTCGGGACGATCCAATAATAAACGCATTGATTTACGCAAGCGGTCCTTACTGATACGGCCATCTGCGTAAGTCCACATGAAACGTAGTGCCTGCATGGCGGCGTAAGTTTCGCTAAAGGCAACTTTCTTGGGGATAAACTTGGTTTCATCAATTTTGTCCAAACCATCTGCACCAGTCAGTAGCAGATATCCAGAAATGACACCATCAATGCCCAGTCGAAACTCTTTAGTCGGTTCATTAATCTTCTTTTCCATAAAGGCGACGTCAGATTCCTGTCCACATAACCCCAGTAACAGACCATATAGCCCCAGGCGAGTCACGGGAGTATTGGAATCAACGACCCATTTCCGAATTTTTTCCCGTGGCATGTCTTTCGCAAGAGGCGTGATATCTTCATAAGGGGCATTGGCAAATTCTGCATACGCATCGTTTGCGACCATCTGATCAGGATATTCCAGGAACTTCAGGAAATAACGTAAACGCTTGGATGTCTTTTCCTCAGGAGGAGGTGCTTGTGAGATGTAGTGGAAGCTTGTTTCTGTCACTTCAATCGGGTCCCCCCAATCAACGCTGGTACCTTTGGTACCGAGTAGTAAAAACAAGTTTCCTTTTTTACCAGGACGATGACGATTGATAACGATCTTATCGCCGACTTTCAGTTTGTCTTTGTCCGATTGTTTGACAATTTCTTTAATTTCAAAAACCGTCTTGCCGGCTTTTTCTAACGTACCTTTTTCTGCCTCTGTCCATTGTGCCAGGACGGCAACATCAGATTGCGAGAGCTGTTCGGTCAACGTCAGTGAAGGAGCAGAACAGAAAGGGCAGGCTACCGCGTAGCTTGACTGTGAAATCACAATCAGACTGCAGAGGAGTCCCATAAAAAATCGGTTATTGACGTTGTGTTTGAGACGATTCATTGCCTGACCTCGTGGCGATTGAAATATGTTTCTTGAAATTGAAATCTTTAAAATGTTTCTAACAGAGATTCTACCGTCATTTTTGATCGATGACGATGGCGTCGTCGATCATATAGATACGCTCTAGTTCATCATCGATAGATTCCGCTTTAATATGGAACGTGCCTACCACGTCAAAGGGGCGGTTCAGAATATAGTCGGTTGTCACGCCGTCACGCATCACAACGGGAAATAAGTCATAAATTTTCGGGTTTTTCCCAAAACAACAGATCTGATTGTCACGGGCCAGCATGAAAAATTCATTTCCAGTCTGCTGAAAGGGAGGATACATAAACCCTCGAATACGAATCCGCGCGCCATCCAGATTCTTTAACCATTGTGGCATTAATTCCGGTGCATTGGGAGTGACCGGTTCCATATTCAGCACTTTCAACAAATCAATATCGTCATAGGAGACACGCAGAGCGTCTCCAGGTGATGTTTTTTGAAAAGTACGATTTTTGATGAGCAATTTAACTTCTCGAGGTTCGAGAGCAGCTAGTTCTTTTTTTTCCTGTTCTGTTAATGCACGATCTTTCGGATTTGGTTTACGTGCGACGAGCGCCAGGGTTTTATCTTCTGAAACTTTGGTTTCCGTTTTTTGTACGGTCTGTTTTGAGGTTGCCTGGGCCAGAATTTTTTCTTCAGAAGTCTCTTTTGGTTTGTCTATTTCTGGTGGCGATCTTGTTTCAGGTGTTGTTGCAGCATTTTGTGTTTGCTGACTGTCGACAGATGATTTTGAATCGACAATCTCAGTGGGGCTAGTATCTTGACTCTTTTGGTCAATCTGATCGCTGAACTGGCGATACTCTGTCGGCTCTGATGATGTACAGCCTGTTCCTAAAACAGGAAGACTACTCAGAATCAGGAAAACCAAAAATAATGTTGTCTGTCGGGTGGGATAAAGGTGGGCCTGCACGTGATCAAACTCCTGATGATCGGGTGGTTGCACCAACTTCGTTACAAAGTTGATAATGGCTCAGACTGTCAATCAATCTGAGCCATTCGGTAAACAAGTTTTATAATAGTTCTTTCTCTCTACTTCTCAAAGACACAATGATTAATAGGCGGTCCTTGCCTGTTCAAAATGTGTTCCCTTTAATTGATAAACGGGTCTCAGTTCACCTGCCTGTGTAGGTGCTTCGGCCTGAAATTCGCCAGCCACAGCTACCAGGCCAGCATAAAAATCAGCACGGTGATCGCCTTGCATTTCAACCAGGATCATATCCTTGGCATCGGGTTGTCCCCCAAAGCAGCACTGACCATTGTCTTTCACGAGAATAAAGTTTTTCAGATTTTTAGTATCTCTGGTAGGATACATGTAACCTTTGAGGAAGATCTTTTGTTTATCCAGCTTCAGTACTTCCGGATCAACTCGCGTAACCCCGTCTTTCTGAACAAAATCTTTGGCGGAAATATCACTGGTAAAATTGAGTCGCTGAAAACCGTCTGGGACTTCATGCGCGTAAACATAAGACTGATAGGAAATTCCAGTGGCTAAGAAAAATGCGGAGAGTGCGACCCCTGCAATGGCCACTGTTTTACCTCCCAGTTCACCCGCAGCGCGTTTGATACTGAATAAGCTAATGAGAGAAACAATGATTCCGACGACGGCAATCCCCAGACCAATAATTCCAAACAATGCGATGAACGAGAGCAATCCTAATGCTAAACCAACAACGGCAGTAGGAGGCACAGGTTTGTAAGAAAACTCGTTCTGGGTATCGACCGCGTCGTGCAAAAATTGATTGGATCCATCAAGAACTTGCGACATTTTGCAAGGCCTTTCAAAATTCAGCAAGAATGAAAATTAAGAAAAAACGAATATGATAGTTATAGAGCGTGACTACTCACTTACACTGAATGCGCTCAGAGATTCGAGAGTGGTCCAACTCCTATTATTTAAATCATATCATGCTAAAAGGGGCAGATCACCCCTGAATTCCCATAGAAAACCACAGAAATCATGAGAGAGAAGTCAGAACCCCTATTAATTTCAAAGACCGGAATAATCACTCCACGGTTCTTTTCTCTCAACAGCTTACATAATACTACTAATATAGTATATACGGAGAAGATTTCATTTCCGTTGATTATTTAACCTACCTTAAAGAATGCAAGGCATGTATCTGACACTCAGAATCATTCAAAAAATGAATTTGAAGAGATAGAAAGAGTATAAAACATTACTGAATAGACACTTATGAGCCTTGTCTTCAATATACTATCAGACAGATCCACTAGAAATTGCCGGAAGTGTTATTTTGTATAATTATTCTTATGGTTTGATCCATAAGCTTAGTCACTTAACGTACTGGCGACATCAGTTCGATATGCGGTCATGGCGGGGATAAATCCTACCAGTGAAGCTAGCACGACAAGGATCGGCAACAGGATCAATTCTATTGAGCTGAATGCAAACGGGTTGATCAACAGTCCGCTACGTGCTTCGATAATGGGAGAGGCGATGAAGACGAGACCATGTCCGAGGATGATTCCCAAGATGCCTCCACCCAGACAGAGCAGCACGGATTCAGATAGAATGATCGAAAAGACGGTAGTGCGCCCGGCACCCAGGGCGCGCATAATGGCGATTTCTCTTTTGCGGTCCGACATCGAGTTGTAAATGCTGACGAAAATACTGACGCCGGAAACGACAATGATCAACGATGTCAAAATGATGAGCATCGTGCGCACATTGCCCACGATATTAGTCATCAGCCAGCTGATTTGCCGAATCGGATTGACGGCCATCGCTTGATTCGCCTCTTTGAGTTCAGACTGAAACTTGATTGTTGTAAATCCGCGTAATCGGTCCCCTTTCATTTGTACGAGAATCGCGGTGACTTCTTTCTGGGCATCGGGTACTTCATGTGCGTGGTTGTGTCCATGATCATGACCACTGTGATCATGGGCTGCGTTCTCTTTCATCAACCTTTTCAGTTTTTCTTCATCGAGTGCTTCTCCAAAAAAAGCAGCTTCCCGTTTGAGCGCTTCATCCAGAGGTTTTTCATGTCCGGAGACCTGATAAAAACCGCGCAGATTTACGAACACAGTACGATCATTGGGGGTTCCCGTTGGTGCCAGAATACCCACAATTTTAAATTTTTCATCATGGACGTGTCCACTTTCTGCGGAACCATGAATCAGTTGGAACTCATCGCCCATCTTCCAGTTATTTTGTTTTGCGACCACAGAGCCAATCACGGCATCCCAGGTTCCTGGTAGAAATTTTCCATCTTTGTTAATGCGAAAATGGCGACCGGGAATGTATTCCAGCGCAAAGTAACGTGGAATGGTTCCTACGATGGGGAACGCACCCTTCTGCGTCACATCACCAATTGCAAAAGGAATGGCTTCTTCAATGCGTGGGTCTTTTTTCAATTCGGTGTAGTATCGGTAAGGCAGGTTTTCAATCGGTGCTCCGACGCGAAAGACGGTACTCAAAACCAATTGCAGTGGGCTGCCTTGCGCACCGACAATCAAGTCATAGCCACTGGCAGTCTGATTAAACATACGGTCAACGACGTCATTGATGACTAGGACGGAGACCAGGAGTGTGACACCCAAAGCGACACTCAAAGCCGTTAACAGTGAGGAGACGCGACGTTGTTGGATACTTTTCCAGGCAATAGTGACAGTATTCATAGTGGGGAATTACTTCGTTCACTGAGGATAAAAAATATCATGAATAAAATGAGTGTTATATTTCTGCGTGAATTTTATTAAAATCAGATAACGTTTCCACGCGGTCAAACTGTTTGGCGACTTCTTGTGAGTGTGTTACCAGCAGCATCGAAATCTGGTTCTGTGCGCAAGCATCTCGTAATAATTGCAGAATCGTTTCCTGGTTGGAAATATCCACATTGGCGGTAGGTTCATCTGCGAGTAAGAGCTTGGGTTGATTGGCCAATGCGCGAGCGACTGCCACACGCTGTTGTTCTCCAACAGACATTTGTTGGGGGCGATGATGTAAGCGATGTTCCAAGCCAACCTGTGCCAAGAGTTCTTTCGCGCGATTCCGATTTGGTTTTTCGCGTGAGAAACTCATACCTAGCAAGACATTTTCCAAAGCAGAAAAAGCGGGTAACAGATTGAATGTCTGGAAAACAAAACCGATCCGTTCGGCTCGAAATCGATCGCGGACCACCTCCGCCATCGAAGCAATTTCGGTGCCAGCAATGGTTACTTTTCCGCTATCGGCTGAAGTAATTCCAGAGATGACATTCAGGAGGGTCGATTTCCCTGAACCACTCTCGCCAATCAGCACGACCTGTTCACTTTCTTTCAGTTCAAATCGTTCAATATTCAGAATGGGGAGAATGGAACCATTGGGTTCCCGGTAGCTCTTTTTGACGTTTTCCAGCAGCAAAGACATGCTGACCTCGTTTGTTCGATGGAAGAATGATACTACGGATGAAAATTCTTTCGCTGATTTGTGCTGTTGTTTTTGCAAATGTTATGCAATAAGCCAGTCGTTCGCTAGTGTTGTTTTCGCAAATCTTTGCAATTATTCCCGATCAGTGGGTCTTAAAAAAAGTCCCTTAAACAATGGTCGTTAGCTAACTTATGTCGCAACAATTTCGACTTATTTTTATCGGGATCGCGGTAGGCTTGTTTTGAGTGTTTTGCTATAGTTCCGCCTCTTTCGTGTTAAAACAATCTGCGAAATGATACATGCAACAACTGTGAATCAAGGATGATTACAAGATGCGAAGTCATCAACGGAACCGACTAATGACTCCCTTTCGAGTCGTAATGTTTATAGGGCTGGGAATTTTGGGGACTGCTGCCTGGAAATATGAGTGGATTCCATTTCATGTGGGCGGAGCACAAACCGGGGCTTTGATTGACGATTCTTCTCAAAATTCGTCCGAGTCTGGTAAGCGACAAGGAACTTCCGATCATGAAGAGCCGGTTTTGGAGCAGGAAACCATCATTGCTCAGTCGGAACCTCCCGCAGAAGAATTAACGGAGGGAAGTGATAATCAACGTAAATATCATAGGAGAGAAATCGAAGTACCTCGTATTTTTAAGCGAACGATTACCGGTACGATTGTAGAGACTGCTCCTAAAGTCGATTCTCCTGTGAATGCTGCTATAGAACCCAATCATTTCAAAGTTTCTGCACAACCTTTGGCCAAAGAGGATCAGGTCTCACCTCAACTGGCTTCAAAAGAGCTCAATGCTCCGAAGAAATTGAACCCGCCAGAAGGGATCAAACGTGCGAGTGCTCGTGTGATCAAAACGGCCAAGCATGCGAGTTTTGATGAAGAAATAGGGAAAAGCCAGACAGAAAATTCCACTCCTGATCTGATCGCCATTGATCAACTCATTCAGCAGGGAAAAATTATCGATGCTCATAAGAGGCTTTCTAAAATTTACTGGAAACAACCTCAATTATACCCGGTCATCAAATCACGAATTGAAGAGACCGCACGCATGATTTACTTTTCTCCTCAGCCACATTTTATGACACCTCATGAAATAGAGCCCGGAGATCAATTGCGAAAAGTGTCAAAACAATATCAAATTCCCTGGGAGTACCTGTCAAAGCTGAATCGGATTGACCCCAGAAAAATCAGACCTGGTCAGAAGCTCAAGGTCATCAAGGGACCATTTTCCGTATTTGTGGATTTGAGTGATTTTACTTTGACAGTGCATGCACATGGTTACTTTGTAAAACGTTATGCCATTGGAACTGGCAAAGATCATTCCACACCGACGGGTAAATTTCTCGTAAAAGACAAGTTGGTGGATCCTACTTATTATGGTCCAGAGGGAGTGATCGCCAACGATGATCCGACGAATCCCTTGGGCGAACGATGGATTGATATTGGTGATAGCTACGGTATTCATGGCACGATCAATCCTGCTTCGATTGGTAAAGCAGAGTCTAAAGGATGTGTGAGGATGCACAACCAGGATGTTGCTGAAGTTTACGACATGCTGGGAATAGGCTCAGAAGTTGTGATTCGTCCCTGATTTCTTATTGTTATTTCGCAGGCATTCTTAAGTGGATCCTAAGAAATATTTATGGGATAATTTTTTAGTCCCATGGCTCTCAAACATAATAATAAACTTGAATTCGGGTGATTCTTTCTCTGCAGTCTGTTTGAATGTGGAATTCGAGCCTGTAGAATACGTGTGGCTGAACCAGAGAGAGCACAAGGATAAAGCATGTGCTTTTCAATGGTTCTTCATCATAATGACACACATTCAGGGTAGAGAAGAGAATATTCATGTTTGATCGGGAAAAGCTGATCGAGTTATTTCGAGAGCGTGCTTTAAAGTTTGGAGACTTCACACTCGTTTCGGGTAAAAAAAGTAGTTATTACCTTGATGGAAAACAGGTTGTACTACATTCGCATGGGTTGCGTTTAGTGAGCGCCGGATTATTAGAAATGTTGGCCGACGTCGAATTTGATGCCATTGGCGGCATGTCAATAGGGGCAGATCCGATTGTCGCCGGTGTGCTGGCGATTGCCGCTGAACAGGGGAAGTCGCTCAACGGGTTTATGGTTCGCAAGGAACCCAAAGGACATGGAACGAATAAATATGTGGAAGGTCCTGTGCAGCCAGGTGATAAAGTCGTGATTGTGGATGATGTCATTACCACGGCTGGTAGTGCGTTGCTCTCTGTTGATCGAGCCGAAAAATTTGGCTGCGAAGTGGTGCAGGCATTAGGGGTTGTCGATCGTTTACAAGGGGGGGCTGCGAACTTTGAAAAACGCAATATTCCCTTCAAAGCGTTATTAACGATTCAAGACTTTGGAATCGAACCACCGGTGGAAGATGAGTAAACTTTCAAGCCTTCATTGAAAGAGACATTTTTAATGGAAAATTTCCTACGTTATGATGATTCAGCAGCTCGACGTTTGATTGATAATCAATTATACGAGGCGCTCCAGCCAGATCTAATCGCGGCACGAGAAGAAATGCTGAAAGATGTGACTCTGCTGGGGACCGATCAGATACCGGCCAGCAAACAGCCTTTAGATGCTGGTTTTCAGAATTTGCCGCAGCAACTCCTGGATGAATATGAATCGCAAAAGGGTGAAAGCCTGCTGGGAAAAATTGAGGCCAAGGCGCAGGAGTTGCGCGAGCAGTCTGACCGATTTGTGGTTCTGGGAATTGGTGGTTCCTATATGGGGATGCGGGCATTGTTCGAAGCTTTGGCGCATCCCTGGCATAATGAATTGACGCGTGAGCAAAGACAGGATATCCCCCGTCTTTATTTCGAAGGAAACAATGTTGACAACGATTCGGTGTCTGCACTCAGAGATTTACTACAAAGCGGTTGCCAGGATCCACATGACCTGTTGCAACGTTGGAGTCTGACTGTCATCAGTAAATCAGGGGGCACATTAGAAACCGCGGTCGGATTTCGGCTCTTTCGTGAAGCGTTGGAAGCATACTACGGAGCCGATTCGGAAGAAAGCCGTTCGCTCGTCGTTCCTATTACCGGTCTGGAAGGAAAGTTGAGAAACTTTTCTAATGAGAAAGGATATTCCAGCGTCTTTCCGATTCCCGATAATGTCGGAGGGCGTTTTTCCGTTTTCACCGCAGTCGGTTTATTCCCCGCTGCCGTGATGGGGATTGACATCAAACAACTTTTGCAAGGGGCAGCCGATATGACACAGAGATTTGTCACTCAGCCGATGGGTGACAATCCGGTGTTAGACTACACGGCGACCTGTCATCTCTTTGAAAAAGAGAAGCAGAACACGATTCGGATCCTTTCTACTTGGGGAAAACGACTCGAAGCATTAGGACTCTGGTATGATCAATTGCTGGCTGAAAGTCTGGGCAAAGAGGAAAAGGGGGCAACTCCTCTGACGGTGGTGAACACCAGAGACCTGCATAGCCGTGGGCAGCAGCACCAGGAGGGAGCCCTCGATAAATTAATTACAAACCTGATAGTCGAGCAACCCGATTCGACTCCTGTTTCAGTTCCTCTGGTTCCCGAAAGTCAAAACCAGGATCAGCTTAATAAACTGAAAGGGAAAACGGTTCCTGATATTCTTTCTGCAGCCATTGAAGGAACAAATCGCGCTTATGCCGACGTAAATCGACCCACGGCAGATTTGGTCCTACCTTGCCTGAATGAGTATACGTTGGGGCAAACTTTGCAGATGTTAATGCTGGCAACCGTTTTAGAAGGTCGTTTAATTGACATCAATCCGTATGGCCAGCCCGGTGTGGAAGCCTACAAAAAGAACATGCAGGAAGTGTTGAATCGCTGAATGATGAGAACTCTTGCTTAGCTGGTTCCCGGGATTTCCTGATTTTTATCAATTGGCACGCCAATCATTTGGCCACTGAAAACCATGTCTCCATCAACGAGCCCTTGAAAGTTGAACTCGGCTCTCTTGCCAGCGCGGATGCGTGCCAACTGTGCCATGATGACCAGACGCTGGTTAGGAAAGACAGGGCGGCGAAAACGAACATCGTTCATTCCACCAAATCCCAGGAAGTCACCGCCGAGCAATTTGAATTTGCGGGCATAAAAACCAGCTAATTGAGCCGAACATTCACAAAGAACCACGCCTGGCATCAAAGGAAAACCGGGCATGTGCCCACGCACCCAAAATTCATTCTCAGTGATATCTTTAAAACCGACAATGCCATGCTTTTCGTTATCGATATGGACGATACCGGAAAGTTGTTCCATCTCAAATCGCTGAGGATTGATTTCTCTAATGTCTTCGATTCCGAATAAAGGGTTCTCGAAATCGAAATCAATTCCAGCATAAAGCAACTTGGGTGGCATGGTCTCTTTTCTCCAAAAGGGGCATTATCGAAAACAGCCCTCAATTTTTAATTGGGGTCATCAAGTGAATGAAATAGTTTTTCAACGTAACTACTGTTTTTCCTAAGATTCACAAGGTAATGAAGTGAATACTCACCGCCCTTGAAGCTTGTGATCTTAGCAAACTCGGTAGCATTTGTTAATCGAGGATTTCAGCTAATTGGTTCAGATTAGTGATCAACCTGTCAGGCTTTAAATCAGGATTTCGAACTTCTTTTTTACTCGCTTGCATACTCAGTGAATCGCCTGCAAATAAAACGGTCTTCATTCCAAATCGTCTGGCCATCGCCAGGTCTTCATGAATACGAGTCCCAACATGCAGAATTTGCTCTGGTGAAATACCCAATTGTTCGAAACGACTGATAAGTCTTTCATAAAGAGACATCGATGGTTTACAGACTTCTTCACGATAAGACAAACAGAAACACTCCTGAGTGAAGAGTTCCGAGAGTGGCGGCAGTGTACCTTGAGAGCTTAATCCCCGCAATACTTGGACTAAAGTGAAAGGCTGTGCATCTGCGAAAAGAGCGACTTTTTTACCTCGTTCTCCTAATTTGTTAAGAGTGACCAGGGCTTCAGGCATTGCCTCAACACCTTGCAGACAGGAATGAAAGAAATAAGCTACTTTTGCACTAAAGTCATCCAGCCCACCATAAAAGGATTCGTCAATGTGATATTCATTCTTCTGTAGTCGAATGATAAGTTGTTTCCAGATTTCGACAGAGTTGATTTCCGGTTTTTCTCCCTTAGCAATTTTGCGAGACATTCTCTGGTCTTCAAGGATGTTGCGATATTGTGACAGCATATATTCCCAGGGAGCACCTGGTTTGCGTGACATGCTATTCCACATATTGAACTCTTTGATTGTCTTATCGAGAGCTATTTGCATCCGCAATTGTTGTTCATGATCAAACAGTAAACAACCATCAGAAATATGGAGTAATGTTCCATAGACGCTGAATGTGACTGCAGCGACATCCCTCATAGGCTTCAAAAAAGGCGTTGCCTTCGGGACCACTAGCGCTGGAGGGATCGGCCAGATAAGGTCATCACGGTGAGCCAGCCATTCAGCATATTCTTGGAGAGATTGAGCCATAACAATTCTATCAGTTCAGGATCGAGAAATTTCGATCATTGAATTTTAACGAACAGAAGACAAGAAGAGGAGTCTATGAAAAGAAGCATCAAGCGCAGGTTCTAAGAAATGTCTATATCGTCATGATGCTAAATCTTTCATAAGTGGTAGATGGCGAAAGAGTTCCTGGAGAACCTTGGATTATTGTGTTCTGATCTTAGACCAGCCAGCCATGATAGAGCAAGCAAAAAAGTGAGATTTCAACGACTTTCAAATTTAGAGAAATAGGTATCAATTTTCGAAAAGCGGCCAACAAAAATCGGCATAATTGACGTAATAGATCTGAAAGTTCAATTGCATGGAACCCAATGCTGGTCGCTGTTGTCATAACGATTATCCGACCGTTTCTCTCCGACTCATGAGAAAAGCGGCGGGAAGCGGTGTGAAAAATTCAAGTCCCCCAAGAAATTTGGTTCATATCTTAAGTATTTTCCAGAAGTGGATTAAGTCCCTGAATCGTAGGGGATTACGGCATAATATTCCTCACAGTTGTTTCTTCCCTATCAGCTATTCCCAGTGTCTCTCTCACTACTGCACTCTCTCTTGTCAAAGAACTTAAAGTCCTCACCGTCGATTCGTCGATGCAATTAGGGCAGACGGTTGAAACCGGAAAGACGTAAAAACCACGTCGAACCAGTCAACATCAGTTTGAATGGTTCAGTCCCTTCAATCGTTTGTAAGGGGGGAGAGGACAAGATGGATCTAGTCTGACGAACTGATCTGAATGGTATTGCGATTGTCATTCAGTCCGACCCCAAAAGTATTACGTACCAGATCCCAAATTTCCTTAAAATTAAAGATTGGCAATTTGAAACAGTTTTTGGAGATGCTGTCTCTGAAAACAAACCCCGACCCAAGACTACTCAGGTTACAACTTGAAAGTGACTGGCCAGGATAGCCGTTGACAGTAGTAGGGGTTAAAGCAGAAGAAGTGTAACCCTTCTTCGATTGAAATTTGCCAAACATGTGATTGGAGAGCCCGCAATGAAAACGATCTTCACTACTGGCCAAGTAGCAAAGATCTGTAAGGTTGCACCCCGCACGGTTAGTAAGTGGTTCGACTCTGGACGCTTGAGAGGATACCGGATCCCCGGTTCTCAGGATCGTCGAATCCCACGTGAGCACCTTATTCGATTTCTTAAAGAACACGGCATGCCGTTAGGCGAATTGGAAGATGAAGCAATGGGCAAATTGTTGCTTGTTGGGGCAGACACTCAGGTTCGTGCAAGTCTCGATGACCTGATGGCTACCGAAGATTTCAAAATTGAATATGCCGTAAGTGGTTTTGAAGCTGGTATCCAGGCTGAATCTTTGCATCCCGATTGCGTGATTGTTGATTTTGCAATGGGCCGCAATGAAGCTCTGATGATCGCTCAAAACCTGCGACGAAACAAAGACTACACTGATTCTGTATTGATTGCCCTTCTGAGCGATGAGGATAATGCCAGTGGGTTTGACAGAACTCTGTTTAACGAAACTTTCCGGAAGCCATTTGATGCTGCATTACTAGCTGAACGGATTCGGACCTTGGTTGGACGAAAAAAGCAGATCGCCTAATGAGGGGCAAGAATGCCCTGTGGTGAGATTGCCAGGGACGTGTAGTTCTCGATATTATGGACGGTGTCGAGAGAACGGCCCGCTGGTCAACCAAAACAATCGCAAAGGGATTTGCTGGTTTGCGTGAACGAATAGACCCGGCCAAGAGGTAAGACTCTTGGCCGGGTTTTTTTACGTGCCTGGTGTTTCGTTACAAACCGATATGAATCTATTAAATCAACATCACGAATCCGAGAAGAAAAAGCGGTTACCTGATTCTATCTGGTATTTGCTGCTTGCCCTCATTGCTTTCCTATTTGTGTCCACTCAGCTCGATTGTGCACAGGATCTTTACTTTACTGGGGCGGGTCCCGGGATGACTGTCGATGAACCGTTTAATGTTGGACAAGGAGTGTTCCTCGTTCGTGCGATAGAGGTCTATGGCCTGGGAATCTTTTCACCCGACAGCTTGCGGGAGATTTTTGAACATCCCAACTATTTACCCGACCACCCTCCATTGGGACGGTTATTGATTGGAATTTCGCACGAATTGGTTTCCTGGTTAGCAGGGAGTGATGATCGTCCTTTTGTAGTAACCTATGGTCGATATGCCTCAGCCTTCAGTTTTGCCTGTCTCGTGTTTGTGGTGGGGTGGTTTACCTTTCTCCAATGGGGGCACAAAAGCGGTTTGATTGCTGCTGCCACGTTGATCTGCTTACCTCGATTATTTGGGCATGCACATCTGGCGGCGTTGGAAATGGTAACAGCACTGTTTTATGTATTAGCGGTATTATCTGTCGTACATTTTTGGAATTTAGAACAGCCTCCCGGATACAAACGGTCTTGCCTCACAGGGCTGTTATTGGGACTCGCACTGCTAACCAAGATTCAGGCAGTTTTGATTCCGATTCCTGTGATCATCTGGGCGCTCTGGAAATGGCGACAAAAAGCGATTGTGCCATTACTCTGTTGGGGGAGTATAGGGGTATTGATTTTCTTTGCAGGCTGGCCGTGGCTCTGGTTTGATCCCGTGGATCGAATCAGTGAATATCTTGGCAGAACCACAGAGCGTGCGGCTCTCTATGTAGAATATTTCGGTATCAAATATTCTGATCGTAATCTGCCTTGGCATTATCCCTGGGTCATGTTTCTGACGTCGATTCCGGTAGGGCTCTCTCTCTTCGGCTTATTAGGTTTCTGGAAAACAATTCGTTCATTTCGTGAAACTCCAAATCAAAGACCTGGTGGAGAAATTTTGTTGCTGCTTTCGTTATTGTGGCCCTTGATCTTATTTTCTTTGCCAGGGATTACTGTCTACGATGGCGTGCGATTATTTTTAATGGTCTTTCCGCTGACGGCAGTATTTATTGGTCGCGGCGCAGCGATAGTCATTGATTGGGTAAACCAACAGCTTCCAGCCAAGTTTGCAATAACTGCTGTTGCCTTGCTCCTGCTCTCGCAATCCTATGCCACCTTCGTATTGGCTCCCTGCTGGCTTAGTTATTATAGTTTGCTGACTCGTGGCCTGAATGGGGCAAACGTTCTTGGTATGGAAGTCACCTACTGGGGCGATTCGATTACCGCCGACATGTTGCAACAAGTTGTGAACGATGTACCTGAGAATTCAGTCATTCAAGTCGCACCAGTTTTGCATCCCGCTTACTTACAAACCTTGCAGGAAACACCCGAGCTAAAACGGAAGGGGATTCAATTGGTCCCCTTCGAATCAGAGAAACCAGTTTCCGAATACGTGTTATATTTTCAACGGAATCCTTATTTGCCAGAGATCCTTCAAGCAGGGCAACAGGAATCGCAGAACATCATTACCGAAGTTTCCAGGTCGAATATCCCTTTAGCTCGTCTGATTCGTTTGAATAGTTCGCGATGAAGTTACTTCTTGACAGGCAGTGCTGGATGAAACCCAGGGATTTTACAGGGAATCCGATATAAGCCGCTACCCGCAGTGATGTAAAGCGTTGACGCATCTTTACCAATCCCGAACGTGCAATTGGTAGGCAGTGTGGGAGTGGGGATGTATGCCAGTTCTTTTCCTTCGGGTGAAAAGATGACAATGCCGAATCGGCTTTCTGCGCGGAACGCCGCGTAGATATTTCCGTTTTGATCAACGGTCATTCCATCAATTCCAGTCTCTTTCCCACCGAAGTCCGCAAGTATTTTCTTCTTACCCAAGGAGCCATCTTTATGAATCGGAAATGCGTTGAGGGTCATCCGTTTCTTGGGTTTTTGGGGGGGATTTTTTTCTAGACCAGTGGCCCCATTATTGGTTTCAGCAACATAGAGTGTTTTACCATCAGGTGAAACAACCACTCCATTAGGCTTACTGATATCAGTTGTGACACGTACTACGGTTTTCGATTTTGGGTCGTAGCGAAAGACACTCATGTGATCCAGTTCCAGTGGTTCAGTACCGACATAACGTGGATCCGTAAAATAGACCCACCCTTTAGGATGCACAACCAGATCATTGGGAGCATTGAATTTTTTTCCTTGATAACGATCAACCAGGCATTTCACTTTCCCTTTTTTTGAGATTTGTGCCAAACACTGTTTTCCATTATTCGCACCGCAGGCAGCCAGCATTTTACCTTTTTGATTGATCATCAATCCGTTGCTTTGTCCACTGTCTGAACTGAAGACAGTGGTTTTTCCTGTTGCAGGATCGAAGGCCATGATTTTTCCCAGGCCGCCGGAGAAATTGATATCGCTAAAGTAGATAATGCCATCAACGTCAACACAGGCCCCTTCTGTGAATCCTTTATCGTTCCACAGTTCCTCCACTTTGGACTGCGGTGAAACAATCGATGAATCACCAGAGGGGCCAGGAATTGCCGCATAAACCATTGAGCAAGCCATTGCTGAAAGTGCCACTCCATAAATGAAGATGTTTTGCCAGTTGATCATGGTTTGTACCTCTTTGCTATTGCCTGTTGAAAACAAGTTATGTTCGGTTTGTTGGTTACGCCATCATATCTTTTCTACTTTATTCGATGCTACTTTTATTCTTCCCCATTATCATTGGCAGGACTGTTATTACGGACAAGCCACAGTGAAGGCACGGCCAGGGCTGCTCCTGCAATGGGACCGACAATATAAATCCAGAGAGACGTCAAATTCTGGCTGACCAGTGCGGGGGCTAACGAGCGCGCCGGGTTCATGGAAGCACCGGAGATTGGTCCGGCGAACATTGCTTCCAGAGCGATCACAGCTCCGATGGCAACTCCTGCCAAAATTCCGGTTTCTTTCGCACCTGTACTTACACAAAGCACAACGAACATCAGTATCCAGGTCAAAATTCCTTCCAGAACAAGCGACTGCATTTCGCTGCCCGCAGGAAGCGTCATTCCGTAATTCTTCAAATCGGGAAAGAGGAATTTCAAAATCAGACATGCCACAATAGCACCAATGATCTGGCAGACAATATAAGGAATCACCTGTTTTGCTGGAAAGCGGCCTGAGACCCAGAATGCGATGGTAACTGCTGGATTGATATGAGCACCAGAAATTTCACCAATGGCATAAATGACTGCAGTGACGACGAGCCCAAACACAAGAGCGATTCCAACATGTGTCACAGCTCCCTGTGAAGCCTGATTAGTGACGATGGCACCCGCGCCTGAAAATAGCAGGATGAATGTGCCAAAAATTTCAGCATAGTATTTTTGCATCAGTTGTCGATTCCAGGTTGTAGATTCAATGACTAATCATTTTCAGGACGGGCAGGGTTAAGCCAATGGCCGGATGGATCTGTGCCGGCAACAATCACTCCTTTGGCATTCCAGTCCATTCCCGCTCTCACATCCGCGGCACAATAACGGAGTGTTAAACCACAACGTCTACGGTCTGATTCATTCGCTTCTGAGCCGTGTAGTAGTAAATCGGAATGAATAGAAATTTCTCCGGCTTTCAATGAGTCGTCAACCGGTGATCCATATTGCTCCGGGTTTTCAATCGTCTGGTTCAATACATTATCTTCGTGCGAGCCACTCGGACGATACGTCATGTGACCATGGTGATGACTCCCGGCAATAAACCGCATGTTGGCATTTTCGGGATCAGCATCATCAATGGCTAACCACACAGTGACTGCTTTGGAAGGAGATAAAGGCCAATAGCTGGCATCCTGATGCCAAGAGACCGATTTCCCATCATGAGGCATTTTGCAGAAGAAATGAGAACCCCAGGCAATCAAATTATCTCCCAGTAAATCTTTGACATAGGCAACGATTTTAGGATGAGTCAGCAGATCATAAACCTTGCCATACTTCATATGAGCGGTACTGATGGAATAGCTATCCCCACCTTCAGCCATGACTTTTTCTAACAATGCGTCAAAATACTGTCGGTTCGTAGCGACTTCCTGTTCATTGAAGATGCGGAGGCTACGGAGATACCCGTCCTGATTGAATTGCTCGATCTGAGCGCTGGTTAAAACTTGGGGGTCCGTTGTTGTAGAAGGATAGAATTTCAAGTCACGTTCGATTTGAGAGAGTTCTTCTTCCTCGGGGACTGCCTGGAATTCTTTGGATTCTGTCATGATATGCCTTTTCAATAATATCAGAGTAAATCAGTCGTGGGCGAAACAGTTTTTGGCGCGTCGTTCCCAGGAAAGAAATATGTCCCTATTGTAAATAGGGCTCAGCTCAGGAACAACTTAGAAGCAATAATTGCCGGAAGTCGGAACCATTTTCATTAGAAGATAATAAACTGATGAAATCTTCTAAGATGTGCTTCGTGTTTTAGTTGGTTTGCTTTTCGGGGCAGGGGCAGTGGTTTTGCGGCTGGCAGCATTCGTGGCCAGGCCTTCTGCAGAGATGAGATGGACCAAATCTTGTGAATTCTGATCCATTTCCATAACAAGAGCATCGACACGACCTGCAAGGTACATATACATAATCAATGAAGGAATGGCAATTCCCAAACCGAAGGCCGTTGTTAGCAAAGCCATGGCAATACCAATCGCGAGTTCCTCTGCCTTGCCCATGGCACTGCTGTTGGCAATTTCGTTGAAGGCCTGAATCATTCCGATTACGGTGCCCAGCAGTCCCATCAAGGGTGCCACTGTCGCGACTCCATTAATGACGCGCAGATGCTTACGCAATTGGGAAAGTTGACGTTCACCGCCATCGATGATTGCCTGTTCCACTTCGACACTCGGTTTCCCCCATTTACGAACGCCGTGTGCGAAGACCGAAGCAATAGGGCTCGGATTTTCCTCACATAATTTCAATGCCGAACGTGCATTCAGTTTTCCATCTTTGAGCAGTTTCAAGAAACGACTGACAAAGTGACGTGGAATCACACGCGCGGTTCTGAGAATGACCAGTCGCTCAATAATGAACCACATTGAAATGATGGAGGCAATGACAAAGGGGAGTAGAAAATAACCCATTTCATCGATGATTGCTTCCGGCGTGGAAGGAATACCCGAGTTCCGTTTGACTGGCAGTACTCCATCTGGTAGCGGACCTTCGGCTTCTACAAATTTTCCATCGATGGATTCAACCACATCAGGTAATCGTTCCTGTGCTTCCGTGGAGTCGGCTATCATAAGTAGAGCGATAACGCTAATCACGACGAATGGTAGCAGTAGCCGGGAGAGCCGTATGAATGTGAAGTTTGTAGATTTTCCTCGATGGGGATGATCAGCGGAGGGATTTTGTTGATTGCTGATAAAATTGACCATGAGAAATAATTGTCACACTAAAATGAAGGGGACTGGCTAAGTGCCTCTGTTATCTGATCCGGATTACTCGTAGCAGCATTTGCCCCGTTAGTACTTTATCGTAAGTCAACATACGATTGTAAGAAGCGGTCTAGTTTACGCCAGATTGGCTTTCCCGTCGAGCCTGGAATCAAATTTCCTGATCAAACGTTTGTAAGACAAAATCTTGCTTTGGGTTATTTATTGCGACTTACCTTGGCTTGAACTGCTTTCATCCGCTCTTTGGCACGAGGAACCAGTTCATGTTCAGGGAAACGTTTCAGAAAATCCTGATACGTTTTTAAAGCTTGAGTCCATTCGTTCAGCGCTTCATGGCAGGTACCGGCTTGAAAGAGCGCAGGGGCTTGCCATTCGGGAAATTTGTACTGAATATCAACCTGCAAATACGCCAGAAGTGCTGCTTTGAATTTTTCTTGAATCATCAAAGTTTCTGCCAGAAGAAATTGGCACTTGGCTGCGGTTTCGGTGCGTCTGCTATTTTCAGATTCTGTGATTTTTTGAAATACTTTGCGTGCCTCTTCAAATTTTGCCTGATTTTTCAAGCTGCGTCCCAGAACTTCTTCTGCTTGATAGAGGAAGGGGTTTTTCGCATCCCAGCTACGAAAACGCTCCACTGTTTTTTGCACATCATCATATTTTTTCTGTCGAAAGTATGTTTCTGCTAAAAGTACCCACGCGCGCGGATACCAGGGTTCCTGACTCAGTTTCGCACTCTTATCGTCATTGACGATTTTCAGTAGTTCTTCCTGTGCTGTTTTGGTCTGATTTAGATACAAGGCCGCTTCTGCCTGATGGAATTGAGCAAAGGATGCGTATTCATTTTTGGGAAATCGTTTGAGCAATTCTTTGGCAAATTTTTCGACGAGGTCCCATTTTTTCAACTCTAGATAAATTTCAATCAGCCGATAAAGGGAGACTTGTTGTACTTTTTCATCAGACTTTGCAGAGGCTTGTAATTCATCGAATGCTTTTGCGGCTACCTGTAATTTACCGGCGATTAATTCACTTTCTGCCAGACTCAAACGTGCGTTGTCAGCTAGATCGCTATTGGGGGTCTCTTGCACCAGGCGCTGAAAGATCGTGTCTGACATTTCAAATCGCTCTGCCTCGTAGTTGATCAAAGCCCACTCATCAAGAATTTTGTCGAGATTGTCAGGTTTGGGGAATTTCTGCAAAAGGGTTTCGTAGGCTTCGTTAACGGCATCGATTTTATTGAGTTTGAATAACGTTCGTGCTGCCTGTAAACCCGAGAGCATTGCATAACGCGAAGGGGCAAATTTGGTCAACGCGTTCTGGAAAACAGTGGTGGCTGCCTCCAGTTGTTTATTGTCTTCCAGACTGCGCCCCTGCATGAAAGTTGCTTCAGCAGCTAAGGGACTTTCTGGAAATTCTTTGACAAATTGTTCAAAATGTTTTGCCGCGGATGGATACTCTTCGAGTTGAAATTCAGACCAGGCCAATCCCGAGAGTGCAGCCGGGTATTCCGGAGTACCCAATCCGGCTTTTACGATTTCAGCGAAGAATTTTTTTGCGCGTTTCCACTGCTTTTGCTCGTAGTTTCTTTCTGCTAACTGACTATAGGTCTGAAGCAACAGCTCAGTATCTGGTTTGCGTGCTTTTAACTGATCGAGATATTTATCAACTTCCTGGGGTTTATTATTTTTATTGGTGATAATAATCAGATTGGCGAGGATCTGATTAACTCTAGGACCATTTGGGAATTGTTTGAGATATTCGGTAGAGAGAGTTTCTGCCTCGGCATATTTTTTGAGTGAATTGAAGCTACTACTTTGCAGAACCAGTGCGTCGGCGTATTCGCTGGATTGTTTGTTGACTTTAGGATCGTTTAAATATGGCTCCAGTACTTCTACCGACTTGTCAAATTGATTCAATTTTTGGAACGTGCGTGCCAGATACAACCGTGCCAGTAGTTTTGTGTTCTCAAGCTTGGTTTGTGCAAGGACGTTTTGGAAATGGGCCAAGGCAATTTTCAGATCGTCGGGGGTACCCAATGCATCTCGAATACGGCCTTTCAGCAGTTCCTGATGCAGCCGCAGACCACTCTGTGGGTACTCCTTTTCAAACTGCATTGCCAGTTGTGCCGCTTCCGTTAATTGATCGTTCAGCAGTGCAGACTCGATGGCAAAATGTAAACTGTCATCGGCGAGATCACTGGTTGGCCATTGTTTTATGAAATCAAGAAATAAAGGCTTTGCCTTGGCTGGTTCTCCAGAGCGTAACAGAGTATCCGCCAGTTGATAGGTCGCTAACTCTTTTTGCTCTGGACTGGGTTTTGATTTGAGTGTTTGTTCTAAGGCCGCGATTGCTTCAGGAAATTTCTGGGCGCCTTTCAGACTTACTCCCTTCCAATACAAGGCATTCGCAGTTTGTTTCGGATCTTTGGCAACGAGATCAAACTGCTCGATTGCTTTGGTATATTCATTTAAATCGTAAAATGCATAACCTGCATTAAGTCGCGCGGTTGTACCAAGGGGGCTCTCAGGAAACTTCTCAGGTATTTCCAGGAATGCATTTGCAGCCGCTTTAAACTGTTTACGATCAAATAAAGAGGTGGCTAGCGACATTTGCGCATCACTGGCGCGGGAGTGATTTTTTTTGTCGGCGATTTCTTTAAATCGTTTTTCGGCTTCGGCTGGTTGTTTATTTTGCAGGTAAGCTGATGCGAGACCAAATTCGGCATCTTCGCGCATGGCTCCTTTAGGGTGGCGTTCTAATGATCTCTGAAAACTTTTTACAGCCATTTCGGATTTGCCACGCCTGAGCATGACATCACCAAAATAAGGGTAGGCCCATTCTTCCAGTGCGTGCTTCGGATGGAGTTTGAGAAATTCTGTGAATTCTTTGTCCGCTGCTTCCAGGTCATCCAGCAAGTAACTGCATTCACCGATGCGATAAAGTGCATCGGGTCTATTCTGGTTTTGGGGGTACTCTTTTACAAAGTTTCTGAGGACGTCTCTTGCTTCCCGATATTTTTGTTGATTAACGAGAGTAAGGCCGAGATAAAATTTAGCCAAAGGAACACTGGCGTGCTTAGGATAATTCTTCAAATATTTTTGAAATGTTTCTGTCGCCAGTTCCCAGCGGTTTTGTTTGTACAGGCCGATCGCCAGCTGAAATTCATCGGACGCTTTATCAGCAAGAGCAAACTGAACAGGCAAAAATGTGAATGCCAGGAAGATCAGACAAATTTTGCCGATACGTAAGTCATATGAGAAGAGGGGCCGGATACGGTTATTCATCATCATGTAATCGCGAAATCAATTTAAAGTAGTAAAGTGTGAAATATTCATATTATCGTGGCACTTCTGGCTGAGGCAAGCGGCGTTGTCGAAATCTCCTTCTGGAGCAGCGAAAACCTACGTTATACGTACTTTGTGCACTGGTATTTCTGCTGATAAATCACCAAATACGTAGCTCTTGATTCAACTTCGTGGTCGAGAGAGGTTAGATCTATGAGGTTCAGCTGCCACGAAAATGCCGATCTGCGAAATCGAGGTATTGCTTCCAGTCATAGTCGGTTACATCATGTTTGCCGGTTCGAATATGATATCCCATCTGCTGCTGTACGGGTCGATTGACTTCCGGCATCTGTTTCGCACCAAATCCGGAAGTTCCCAATAATTTGTAGACCGGCTCTGCATTCAGTACAGATAAGAATTCGCCACGTGGATCTGCCCAGCGGTCCTCAACTGCGCTAGCTACATATACAGGGCGGGGTGCGATTAAAGAGACCAGCATGTGCTGATCAACGGGAAGTTGCTCTTCTTTGTCAATGTACTTATTGAAATTATCACAAAACCAATGCGGGAATGCATTATTGATTACATTCAGTGTTTCGCCAAAACGACGACGGCTGAGTGCGGCGCCTCCGCAACCAGAATTATTGGAAATGACCAGTGCAAAGCGTTGATCTTGTGCTCCGGCCCAGAGCGATGTTTTACCAAGTCGTGAATGACCGATGAGGGCGACATGCTTTTGATCGATTTGATCGTCTGTTTCGAGATAATCCATTGCACGACTCAAGCCCCAGGCCCAGGCGGCAATAGTGCCCCATTCGTCGGCCGCAGGCTTCTTTTGTCCTGCCTTATTAAACAGAGGATGAATGCCGTTTTGAAAGCCATCGTCATAGTCAGGATCAATATCACCACAATAAATGGCAACTAACCCATAGCCACGGTCAAGGATTTCATCAATAGCCCAGCGCGAGGCCGAGGTACCTCTTGATTTTTCAGTCGCTCGATGATTGACGATAGCTTTCGCTTTATTGGCCCGCATCCATTTGGTTGAGAGTGTGATTTCAGGATCATTGGCAATGGTGTGATTACCATAGAAATTGAGTCCCATGAAGACCGGCACCGGTTTCGTTGCTTTGGCCGGCAAGTAAATCAGCAGGTCCATACGGGGCTCTTCTTTTTTTCCAGAAAAATAAACGGAAACCTCTTTTCGGATTGCTTTGCCATTCAGTGCATCATTTTTCTGTGAGGTCACTTCGAACAGAATATCTTCTGATGGTGCCGGACTTTTTCCATAGACTTCACTTTCAAACAGATGCAGAATTTCCGGACGTCTGACTTTCCACCAAAGTTCAGCAGAGTCGACCTTCCTGCCATCAGAAGTTTTCAGAACAGCGGGTAATTTATATTGCGGAACCTTTGCTTCATCATAATTGGGTTTAGGACGCTGTGCCTGCACTGTCTGCATAGAGACTACGAATATGCTTAAGAGGGTCAAGGTGGAAAACAGCAGTTGTTTCATATGATTAGTGGCCTTTATTCTGGTGGGATTTTCAGCAATCTGAAGTCTGACGATGTCGTTCAGAGCCTGTCAGGCTATCATAATGAGGATAAAATTTTCAAATCTCTCTTATCATCCTGTTCGTTTCTTTGACGATTAGCAATATGAAATTATCTCTGTATGTGAAAAAATGGCTAACTCTTTATTTATTTGCACAGGGAATAGGCGGCATTTTATGGTGGTGTCTTCTATTTAGTGTGCCAGCGAGTCGCTCATTTTTTCTGTCGGATATGCTTCCGGATCGTGTGTTGATTTCGTTCTGGCTGCCCGATTTATTTATTTTTATTCTCTGTTCATTGATGGTTGCTTATGGATGGAGGAAAAACCGGGGTTGGGTTCAGCCTGTTCTTTATTTTTTAACCGGAGGCATTGCTTATGCCAGCCTCTACTGTCTCGCGTTGAGTCTCTCAACGAGAGGGGGATGGTTGGGGACTCTGATTATGTTGTTTTGTATGTTCATCATGTTCTATGTCTGTAGCGTTGTTCGAAGTAGTGAAACGCATCCCGGGGGTTGAGATCCCTCATTGTTGATGGTTGTTAGCCGACGCCATTGTGAGGAAGCACATATCAATGAAGACCTATTTTGTCCCGGCGGCTGAGGACTCCCCACTTTGGTGGATATTGCTCAAAATCTTTTTCCAGACAACAATTTTCTGGGGACTGTTTTTGTTTGTGATCCCCGGTGGTCTTGTGTGGTTGGAACAGTTGTGGGGTGAGATTCATTTCCATTTTTCAGGACAGCGAATTTTGGGTATCGTCTTGTTTGTACTAGGGGGGAGCCTGGGTTTGACGAGTGGAGCCATCATGGGTATTTACGGTCGAGGAACACCACTTCCCCTCGATTCAGCACGCCAACTGGTCATTGTGGGTCCTTATCGTTATGTACGGAATCCCATGGCCATCGCTGGTTTAACACAAGGTATTGCTGTCGCGTTCTATGTTGGCTCATGGTTTACATTGATTTACGTCATCATCGGTTTTTTTCTTTGGAACTACTATGTGCGACCTATTGAAGAGCAGGATCTTTTACTGCGATTTAAAGAGGAATATTCCGATTATCGACGGGCGATTCGATGTTGGATTCCCCGCATTCGAGGATATGATCCGCCTGTAAAGAAAGCTCATAATAGAGATTGAACCGACAATTATGATCCTGAATCTCGTAATCTGTGTATATAATTGTTAACATAGCCCTGACGAAGTGGATTGTTTTTATTTAATGACCCGATGTGGCACCCGGATATATCGCAATGAAAAATCTGTCCCAGGCAGAAGAAATTGATGAAATTCGCACACTGGTGCGAAATAGTGGCCTGCGAAGCACTGCGGCCCGAATTACAGTCATTCAGTTTCTACGTCAGGCCTCATCACCTCTTACGCACGCAGAGATTGCCGAAGATCTGACGCCGATGGGATTTGACAAGGCGACTGTCTACCGCAATCTCATTGATCTTGCCGAAGCGGGGCTGGTTAAGCGAACAGAACTCGGAGATCATGCGTGGCGATTTGAATTACGCGATCCCAATGAACCGGAGGATGCTGAGCACCCTCATTTCGTCTGCACCGAATGTGGCAGTGTTTCCTGTCTCCATGATGTTGAATTCAAGACACCCAGTAATAAGCATTGGTCTCAGGTAGGAAAAGTGACAGAAATTCTCCTGAAGGGAATTTGCAGCGAATGCGACGAAGCTTGAGCGGGAATAAATTCGTCTAATGACTGTGATTGTGTGAGTGCTCGGCTTCGTGATTTGAAGAATCCGCTCCATGACTGCCATGGTGATGGACATGGTCAGGTTCAATGAAACCAATTCCATATGCGAGTGCGATACCCAGCAGTAGCACAAAGGAGAGTCGAAACCGGTTATGCGAATGAAATTCCATTTCCGGCAGTAAGTCTCCCAGAGAAATACAGATAAATACGCCCGCCGAAAAGGCGAGCGCGCATCCGATGATGATATGTTGATTTTCCGAAAATTGTTGAACTCCCAGGAAAAACAACAAAGCTCCCAATGGACACATCAAGGCAAAACCAATATTTACGGCATTGCGCCAACCTGCAGACCAGCCTCCTGCTGCCATCAAAGAAGTGATCGAAACGGCATCGAGAGGTTTATGTAATGTGATTGCCAGAAACGTTCCCAGTCCGAACAAAGACAGAAAGACTTCATGATGTTGCTCGGCAATGATACTCGCACCCAAAGCCAGACCGTCAATCAGTGTATGTAGCGCTAAGCCCAGTGCAATACCGACCCAACTCAATTTATGGGAATGTGTATGTGGGTGCACGTGAGCATGAGCGTGGTGATGGTCGCAGTCATGATCGTGTTCGTGCTCATTTTCTTCATCAAGCTCTACGGTGCCATGTTGGTGAAAATGGAAGGTACGAATCAGGAAAAACAGTGTCAGGATACCGGCCATCATCCACCAGACAGCGCGATCAACGGAGCCCATTTCAGCCACGGCGTGCGGCAGCAGATGGAATACGCCAATTCCCAGCATGAGCCCACCGACGAAACTGATCAGCGTTTCCATACGCGTGTGGGTCAAGCGAATGAGTGAAGGTAACCAACCACCCAGCAGGGAAGAGAATACGATGACACTACAATAAACACCCAACAGAGTATAAGCCCACATGATGCTGTTTGGTGCTTTTGTATCCGCATTTGCAACTGTTGATGATTCCGATGTGTTTTCAGATTCAGCATGCTGATGAGTATGCTCAGCCGCCAATGTAGGTTGCGAAACAAAAAATCCGGGTGCGATCAAAAACAGAACGAGAGGGATCGTCATTAAGAGTAACGTAAGTTTAACGTCATTTTTGAAATGAGAGAGCGGTTTCATTGAGTTAAAAAGCCACCAGAGATCCAGATAGAGTGAGTTTCCCAGATTTCCAGGCCAAGCATCACTCGCATATTGTAATAGCAAATTGGTTGCGATTGACTTTAGCTTTTGTGAAGGATCATAGCAAGAGCCTTCTCTGACTGTATTTGAGGAGATTCTGAACTTTTGCTCGGTAATGAATCCGGATCATTGAATTTCAACCTGAAAGTTTTGAATACCAGATCCCAGTGATTTCCAAGTGAAATCACTCATTTAGCGAGGGTAAGTTCAAATCGGAACACTTTTTAGTTGTTAAATTGTAACGATTAGGTTTTCTTTCAGGCTTGTGCGCGTTGAAGGAGTAAATGTTAAGGTCCTTCATCGTTTCTTAATATTCGCTTAAAAAAAGAACAGCCGATAAGACCCTCATAATCGGACTATTCGTACATAGCCGCATAATAGGTAAATTTAGTACAGAATCGCTTGTCATGACTTTCAGGCGATCAACTATCAGGGATGAGTATGCGCACGTTCATTAAACTTGCAGGGTTTCTACTTCTCTTAGGAACGTTGTTCCGTTCTCAAAGTAGCTTTGCGGAAGACACTCAAATCAGTTCTGATAAATTGGAAAGATTACTCGAGCGATTAGAGGCCGCCGAGAGTCGAATTCAGGAACTGGAGCAAACCAAGACTCAACCATCAGTGCCAGCAAAAGCCACGGTGTTGCCACCCCAACTGGAAAAAGTGGGGGGCAGTCTTGATGAGTCAGATGAAATGCTCATTAACAGTTTTCGTAATGCCGAAGGAGACCCCGCACTGGAAAGTCGCCTGTCCACTCTTGAAGAGGACTGGAAGAAATTCAGTGAGTCCGAACAGGCGAAAAAGGCAAAAGATGCTTCCAAAGTCACGACCCTAAAAGTGTTCGGTCGAATTCATTTAGATGGATGGAATTTCTCTGATAGTACACCGGGGATTGCTGCCTTTAATAATCCGGCAGACCCAGCCGATCCAGAAAACCGCTTTGAATTTCGTCGTTTGCGTATCGGTGTTTCCGGTGATATTAAAGATAACATGCTCTATAAATTCGAGTACGACTTTGGTAATCCCGGAGATCCTGCATTCAAAGATGTTTATATCGGATGGAAGGACTTGCCCGTCTTTCAGACACTCTTGATTGGTAACCAGAAGCGTCCCCTGGGTATGGATCACCTTAATAGTAGTCGTTACAACACGTTCTTGGAACGTCCTCTGGTAATCGAAGCATTCAACGAAGATGCCCGACGTTTGGGGATCGCCGCTTATGGTGTTTCTGAAGACGAAACCTGGAACTGGCGCTATGGTATTTATAATTTGGAGAATATTGCCAGTGATGGAACCTATGTTGGTGATGCAGGGCAAATGAGTGTGAACGGTCGTTTGGCAGGAACTCCCTGGTATGATGAAACCTCTGGCGGTCGTGGCTACTTGCATCTGGGGATTGCCGATATGTGGGCTCATCCGGATGGAGATGTGGTTGAACCCAGTTCTGATAACAACGAAGCCCGGTTTCGAACTCGTCCCGAAGCACGGACGGGAAGTGTGCGTTGGTTAAATACAGGCCGAATTGCCGGAGCAGACTGGTTTAATACTCTCGGTTTCGAATTCATGTTGAACATCGGATCGTTCTCAGTTGTGAGCGAATACCAGGTTACCAATGTGGGACGTGGAAACGATGGACCCGATCTCACTTTCGATGGTGCATATGTGCAAGCCGCTTACTTCCTGACAGGTGAGTACCAGCCCATCAATCGTAGAACAGGTACTATTGCTCGCGTGAAACCGTTGGAAAACTTTTTCTTTGTCAACACCTGCGATGATGGCAAAGCCGGTGGTTGGGGTGCCTGGCAGATTGCTGCTCGCTATTCTTACCTCAACTTAACTGATGCTGATATCACTGGTGGTGACGAACGTAACTTCACGTTTGGTATGGTTTGGTGGTGGAATTCGCATGCCCGCCTGCAGTTCAACTATATCCATGCTCAAATTGACGACCGTGGTCCGATTGATGGCTTCACCGGTGGTCGGTCAAACATCTTTGGAGCACGATTCATGGTTGACTTCTAACAGCAGAATAGTGTTGATTTAAAAGTGTGATACTAAAAAATTAATCTCTCAGGAAATGAGTAATATGAAATATTCAGGAATGATTTTACTGGCGATCACAGCCACGCTCATAAGTGGGCACCGGAACTTTGCCGAATCTCAAGTGCCCTGTTGTGATCAGACGAAAGGTGTTTGTGGAAACACCAATTACTGTTCACAGGGTTGCAAAACCTGTCGAATGCATGTGGAAACATTAAAAATCAAAAAGCATTGTTACTATATTGAATGCAAAGACATCTGTATTCCTCCCGTACGTTTTCCCTGGCAGAAATGTTGTGATTTAAAATGTGGGAAAATCAAAACGGTTCGTGTTCTGAAAAAGCATAATTATACTTGTGAGAAATGCGGATATAAGTGGACCGTTGAATGCAACTGTGATTCCTGCTCGTCTGGGAATTGCGTAACAGCTGTTCAAAAACCACACCAAAAGTCGGTCCAGAAACCAACTCAATCCGCCAAAGCACGACCTCCACTGGCTCCTGCGACGCTAATCAGAAAATAGTGAAAAGAAACCACTGCGTAACTTTTGAGTCAGTCCCTCGTAGTGGTCCTGTTTCTGATTTGAAAATAAAACGCTTCCTCTACTTTATCATCTGAGGAAGCGTTTTTTATTGAACAGAGACAAAACGATTAGCGTGTCAATAAATTTGCCGAAGTGCAAGATTCGCGCTTTCATTACAACACAGATCTGGCATAATTGATGGGCTTCGATTTGTAAAAGTGTTCTGGCTCTACCATCTCATTTCAGATTGATTGTGAAGCAGCATGATTTGTACCTCTGTGACTCCCGAATCCCGTAGCTTTGCCAAAGTGGATATTCTAAATGCTGCTGCACAATCTGATTTGGTGGAGCTCTGCCTGGATCGGTTGATTAAAACACCCGATATTGGAGACTTGATCGCCGGCTTCGATGTACCCATTCTGGTTTCCTGTCGTCGACCCGAAGAGGGAGGGTCTTTCAAAGGGACCGAGTCCGAACGGATCAATCTACTGAAGCAGGCCATCATCGCAGAACCTGCTTATATCGAACTGGATCTGGAGACCGCTCAACAGATTCCGCGATTTGGAAAAACGAAACGTGTCATCAGCTATACGAGTTTAAAGAAACCGTTAGCTGCGGTAGATGATATCTTTGATGAAATGGAAGACGCCAAAGCGGATATCATTAAATTCACCTGGCCGACTCCTACCTTGCAAACGGCCTGGCCTTTACTCGCTGCGATCAGCCAGAAACGGGAGATTCCGGTGGTCGGTTTAGGGCTGGGAGCCGCAGGCATCACCTTTTCATTACTCGGTTTGAAGTATGGGTCTCCCTGGATCTATGCTGCTCTGGAAAAAGGGATGGAAGCCTTTGAAGGACAACCGACATTAGCAGAATTAGATGAAGTCTATCATCACAAAAAAATCTCAGCCAAAACACGTTTTATCGGTGTCGCCGGGTTAGGTGTCGCAGAGCGACGCACAGTGGAAGTCTTCAATAAAGCTTCAGAACAGTTGGGTCTGGATTTCATTTGCCTGCCACTGATGATTAATGATTTCAAACAAGTTCATAAAATGTTGGGGATTCTAAAAATTCGCTCATTAGTGGTGAGCCCGCGCATGGGAGAATTTATTTTACCGCTGGCAGAGCATCTGGAAGAATCATCACAAGCGACCGGTTACGGGGATCTGCAACTCAATCAGCCAGATGGTTGGCACGCATACGACACAGTGCGGCGGAGTGCAGTGAAAAGTCTCGAAGCCACCTTTGAAGAGCATACGACAGGATCAACGAGTGCCTTCCAGCGTAAAAATATTCTCGTCTTAGGTAGCAGTGGTTTAACAAAAGCCATCGTTTATAGCCTGGTGCAACAGGGCGCTGTTGTCAGTGTTGCTTCGGGTAACGATAAAGCAGCCCAGGCAATCGCGCGTGCGTTCGATGTCCGTTATGTCCCGTTTGCCAATTTATACGATACTCTTTCTGACATTGTGATTCAGACCGACCCTGAATTGAAATTGGGACCTGGCAAGACCGAATTTAATCCCGCATACCTTCGCGAAACAATGACTGTGATGGATATCAGCCAGCTGCCCGAAGAAACGGAACTGATTCGCGAAGCCGAGGGCAGAGGGTGTGAAGTCGTCGATGTAAACGAAGTATATCGCAAACAGCTCAATCAGATTTTCAAAGCGATTACAGGATCGGAAATTCCAGAAGCAGTTTTTGAAAGCCGTAGCGAGTATACAAAGTAAACGCGCTGATAATGATCACACTTCATTCAGCTTTGCCGTTGCTGGCGTCTGGAGCAGACGCAGGCCATTGAATATGACGAGCAGTGAAGCACCCATGTCGGCGGCGATGGCTGCCCACAACGAGGCTTGATCAAAGACCATCAACAGCATGAATAACACTTTGATACTCAACGCAAAGATGATGTTCTGACGAATAATGCGCAATGTACGGTGCGAGTGACCAATCAGCCACGGAATTTTGGTCAGGTCATCCGTCATTAACGCGATGTCAGCTGATTCGATAGCGACATCACTGCCGGCGGCTCCCATCGCAATGCCCAAAGTCGAACGACTCATCGCGGGCGCATCATTCACGCCATCACCGACCATCGCCACGTATTCGTATTCTTCCACCAGCGATTCCATGACGGTGAGTTTATCTTCCGGCAGTAATTCGGAATGCACGGTATCCATACCCACTTCTTCAGCAACCGCTTGAGCAGTGCCCGCGTTGTCACCCGTCAGCATGACAAGCTCTTTTACCCCTTCATGGTGTAGGTCGCGAATCACATCCGCCGATGTTTCGCGCACACGATCTGCTAAAGCGATGAAACCACAGACATGAGTTTCATTTCCTACAACGACTACGGTTTGACCAGCGTTCGAAAGCTCCTCAAGCTGCCGGTGTACTTCGGGAGTTTCTTCATTTCGCTCTTCCAGATAGCGATGAGATCCCAGCCAGAATTCTCGTCCATTAATCAGCGCCGTTGCACCTTTACCTTGAATAATCTGGTAGTCTTCTGCCGGCTGATATTTGACATTCTGTTTTTCAACCGCGTCCAGAATTGCTACCGCCAGAGGGTGATTACTGTGCGCTTCCAATGCGGCGGCGCGTTCAAGTAACTCTGATTCGGTGTGACCGTTCAACGGAACGATTTTGGTGACGACAGGTCTGCCTTGTGTGAGCGTACCTGTTTTGTCCAGCGCCAACGCTTTCAATTTGGAAGGTGCTTCAACAAACTCGCCCCCTTTAATCAGCACCCCATTCCGGGCTGCTGCTGCGAGGGAAGCAACGATGCTGACCGGCGTGGAGATCACCAGTGCACAAGGACAGGCAATGACTAACAGCACAAGTGATCGATAAAGCGAATCGTGCCAGCTAATTTGCAATAGAGGCGGCAGAGTCAGCAAAATCAACAATGCTGCCGCCATGACAATTGGTGTATAAACTTTGGCGAATTTTTCGACCCAAACTTCCGATGGCGCACGGCGGGTCTGCGCTTCTCCCACCATGCGAATGATTTGTGAAAGGATGGTATCTTCCGCCAGTTTGGTGCATTTCGCTTCCAGCAGGCCGTCCCCATTAATCGTACCCGCGAATATTTCATCATCAACTTGTTTCATGATGGGGATCGATTCGCCTGTAATGGGCGCCTGATTGACTTCGCTTTCTCCTTTTACCACTCGGCCGTCCAACGGAATTTTTTCGCCCGGTCGGATGAGAAAAATCGTATCGACTTCCACAGACTCGGGTGTGACCGTCGTTTCGTTTCCTTGCTCATCGCGAATACGGGCAATCGGAGTCGTCAGGTCCATTAGTGCCGCGACTGCTTTACGTGCACGGCCTACACTCCAGGCTTCCAGCAGTTGTGAGAAGGCGAACAGAAACGCGACAGCGGCGGCTTCAAACCACTCATCTATAAATAGCGCTCCGATCACAGCGATGCACATCAACAGGTTCATATCCGGTCGCAAACGCTTTAATGCAAACCAGGCTTTAGGCAACACGAACCAGATACCGGTAATGATGGCTGCCAGATATTGTAAACGGACAGGTAACGGCATTGATGCATTGGCCGTTTCTTCCGCACCCAGGGCAGCGCTGAAACTGCCTGCTAAAATGATATGAGTCAGAAACGCTGAGCACATCATCACACCGCTCAAGCCAGTCAGTAGAGATCGTCCCTGTTTCGACCAGAATGAACCGGATTCCGCTTGTTGTTTCTCTGCATCCCAGATCTCGGCCCGCATCCCGGTTTCATTGATGGCTTGAATCACTGCTTCCGCAGAAACGGGCTGTGTTGATGGCTTGACTGTCATTCTACGATTGAGAATGTCAAAAAACAGATATTCCTCTCCACCGACGAGTGGGGAAATTTCCCGTTTCAAAACGGAAACTTCTTCGACACAATCCATGTCCTGGATTTTAAAGATTTGTTCGTCTTGGTTCTGGTCCATGAAAAATCGATATCGAAAATAGAGAGAGGAAGCAGGGGCATATCCTAATCAAAAGTAATAAAATCATAGCACCTCAGGAGAAGAAACAGAAACTTCGGATTTTTTTCTTCGCAAATTTCTCATAAAAGGTTTAAGATCCGACTTTGACCGTTTTAAATGGAATCATTTCCATAATCGCTTTGATCGGCATAGCGAGCCAGATGGCAACTTACAAAAATGTAACAGTTGGTCAGCAAAAATTATAGAAGTAAATCGCGTAAAAAACAGCAAGTTAGTGCGACTATCAGCACTAGTTCATTAAGGAATCCCATGAGTAAAGACTATATCGCCGCCAGACAGAAAAAATTGAATTCACTCCTGAAACGCATGGGAGTCGAAGCACTGTTAGTCACCAGTGAAACGAATGTGACCTATCTCACCGGTTTTGGGGGTGATTCCAGCTATTTATTAATTGGAAAAGCACAAACTATTCTGATCAGCGATGCTCGTTATACGATTCAAATCGAGGAGGAATGTCCTGGTCTGGATGTTTACATTCGCCCGTCCACCGAGTCGATGACAAAGGCTCTGGAAAAAGTCTTGAAAAAAGCACGTCTTACAAAGGTAGGCTTCGAAAGCCATGTTGTGACCTGTGCTCTTTTAGAGTCGTTAAATGGTATCACACCTGCCATCCAGTGGGCCCCTCTCGATAGTTTTGTTGAAGAGTTACGGATGGTGAAAGATGCTTCGGAAATCGAGGAAACTCGCAAAGCCGTTCAACAGGCACAACAGGGCTTTGGGGTATTGCGCGCCATCCTTACGAAGGACATGACCGAGTTGGAAGGAGCGCATGAATTAGAACATGCCATGCGACGCTTCGGAGCACGGCAGGCGGCCTTCGACCCGATTGTCGCAGCAGGTGAGCGGGCAGCGTTACCGCATGCGATACCGTCCGAGAAGCGAATTGGGGAATCTCCTTTTTTGCTGGTCGACTGGGGGGCTATGACCCAAAAAGGATATCGAAGCGATCTAACGCGTATGATCATCCACGGTCGACCTACAAGCAAACTGGAAAAAGTTTACAACACGGTTTTGAAGGCGCAGTGTGCTGCCATCGAAGCCATAGGACCGGGAGTGACATGTAAAAAGGTCGATTCCGTCGCAAGAAAAATCATCGACAAAGCAGGCTTTGGAAAATACTTTTCGCATGGACTGGGGCATGGCATCGGTCTCGACATTCACGAAGGTCCGCGCCTGGGAGCCAACCAGTCCACAGAACTCAAGCCGGGCATGATTGTGACCGTCGAACCAGGCATCTACTTGTCAGGCTGGGGAGGCGTACGCATTGAAGACGACGTACTCGTAACCCGCGACGGGCATGAAACACTCACCAGTGTGCCGAAGGAGTTTGAGTCTTCCCTGTTGTAAATTCAGTGCAACAATAACCAGTCTTTTCCACAGCAGCTCTACTCAAAATATTCTCTTGACAAAATGGAGGCTATCGAAGCGCGACAACGCCTTCGTATTTTCAGTGCTTAAATTCAACTTGACACCGTCGCGCTACTCGCGAAACTCTGTGATCTGCGTCGCGCGCGCGAGGCGCTTATTTTTTTCGAGTGCATATCTTCACTCCTGCGGATGTTATCACCATAAAAGTCCCTTGTTTTTGAGAATTTGCTACGACACATCTCGAACCAGTTCCCTTTGATCACGTTTGTTTTGAACCCGATCAAGCGAATTTCATTTAAAAATCCATGCGTTTCAGGACAGAATTTACCAGAGTCAAGACAAAGTTGCGCAAATGTCATCTGCTTGACCCACTCACGCCATTCGCGATGATTGTGGAAAGTGAGATTACAATCCGTGAACCAGAACGAAAGCAGAGAACGAGGCAGCATAGTACATCCAGAACAGAGCATTAGGTCATCTCCATTAAGAACAAGTAAAACAGAACGCATCAGGTAGCCAGAGCAAACCCGCTCTAATCGAGTGGAGAAGTTCTGCGCAGAAACATTTTACCCGATAAGGACCAGTACACAGGAGATGAATATTGGGAACTAACTTTTCTTCAGAATGTAAAAGCTGTGATAGATTGCTCTCATCTGAAAATAAAAGTGAATCGGTCAGAGGTATTGTTAAGTCTTAACCCTCAAGTTTATTTGATGAAACAGAGAAATTTAAGGAGCAAAATAGGTCGAACTCGTTGGTAATCCGTCTTACAACAGAGTCTCAGGTAATCATCAGGCCGGGTGTTTTCATAAAATGAAATGCTTTCGCAGCATGAATCCATTTAAGAAGTCTTTTGTTCTTGACCGTGCCTCAGGATGTATGGGCTTAGTTACGAGCGGAAAGAGCCTCATCCACGTTTAAATTCCATCTTGGAAATGGATCCTGAAATCGCTTTCAAGCCTCAATGCTCTAATCTGGCGTAGTTTTCAGGCCAAGGGTCAGGAAATGATCCACCAGATCTCCAATGTTCGATTTCGTCTTCATCCAGAAAGCAACGTTTAAGCGACTCAGCAAACCAATCAACCTGAGCTTTATCACCAATGACAGTCAGGTGGCAGTGACGATCACCAAAACGTCCTGTCTCCTTTGCCAGTCTCTTCCTCAGCGCCTCAAGTTCCATTTCATCAAAACGATTATCTTCTTCTTCAAGGACTGCCGCACGCCAGTATCCAATTAATTCCAGATTGATCCCACCGGCCGCCTGGTTCCAGAGTAGCGACAAGTTGTCACGGCTCGCGAGATAAAAAAATCCCTTGCTTCGATATATGTTTTGGCCGAGATGTTGATTGCAAGCATCCCACAAACGCTGAGGATGAAACGGACGATCATCTTTAATGACTCTGGTTGCCAGATTATAGGGCCGATCGTCCTGGCACTCTAATTCGAGGGTTGGTTTCAGTTCTTTGATTAACTGTGCCACTCGATGATAGTCGTACTCAGTCATCGCCAGTACATTATCAAGGGGAAGGTTGCCCCAAGGTACAGAAACGACAGGCACCAAAGGGTTCAGTTCGTGAATGGACCTGGCGATGGTATTTATTTTACTTTCAGCAATTCGGTCGACCTTGGTCAGCATCAGGTGACTGCAGAACATAATTTGTTCCACCAGTAAATTCGTCGTATCCCTCTGCTGATTCTTTAGATTGCGTTGCATGATAGGAACAAGCTGTTGTCCGCAGTCGTAGTCCTGATCAATCATCGCGCTGTCGACCAGTGTCAGTACGCCAGTGAGCTTGAACTGTGGCTGTGTGCTAAAGAATTCGATAAGCGGCATCGGATGACAGCTTCCCGATGTCTCAATGATCAGCAATTCCAGGGCGCTATTTGATACCATCCGTTCCAGTGCATGACGGAGCTTGTTGATCCCTTGATTGCTACTTAGAACATGGGAATGAATGGATTCAAAATTGCAGGCGTCCTTTTCGAAAAATTCCCGCTGAGCGACAAGCAGGCCATCGACATCCAACTCACTCATGTCATTGACTACGACACCAACAGAAAGGTCTCTCTTGAAAGACTGAACAAGCAGGCTAGTCAAAAGGGTTGTTTTACCTGATCCAAGAAATCCATTGATAATGAGAACTGGAATCTTCGTCGTTGGGTCGATTGACGCTTTCTCTTTCATGAGTCTCACTCCGTCCTTCATTTGTTGGCGGATTCAATTTTGAAGTGCACGGTGACGGATCGTTTTTTCATTGCTTCTCAGCTGAAATTGTGAATGGCTTGAGTGCTAATGATAACGGTTGGTTTTGATGCTCCCAACCTTGACGGCCGAGAAAGCGCCATGCGGCCGCCATCTTCTCGGCACGGACGAACGGCCGTAGCCAATCATCCACGCATTCCCTCCGATAAGCGAGGCCAACGGTGGAGCGCACCCAAGTCTCATATTTGGCGATCCAGAGTAAACACGATTTCCAGAGTTCGCGAGCACGCTGCCACTGCGGTCTGCCTCGTGGCCGAGTAAAGACCGGTAGTTCGTCGGGCCAGTGAATTGCCAGTGAGAGCGACTCGACCGGAGCCCATTTGGGACAAAAGTCGAAACGGTTGAGATAAAGACCTCCCAGATCGCGGCGTCCGAAGAACATGCCGAAGCCCCACAAGGACACGTGCAACTGATCCTGATCGAGTCGATAACACGTGGATCGATCGTCGGTGCTGCAATCTCGATGGCGTTCAAAACCAAAACCCATCAGCAGATTTTCATCGGGGTGCTCTATATCCCTTCCCCAACACCAGAGCTGTTGTTCCATCAGCTTTCCGCCAAATCTGCGTACCGGCTGAGGCATGCACCATCCTTGGCGCGTGCGCGCTAGTGCTGGGCGGCGATGTCTCGCTGGTGCGGAATTAGTCATTAGCTAGACTCCCAGGGGGCCTCATCTTGGAATTAACTTCTGGAAATCCTCAGAGATCTCGACGCCGAGCAATTGCCACGCGCGAGCCATCTCCTCTACCGGTATGATTGGTTGCTTGACATTGTCCCACTCAGCCAACGTCGATCGGCGATACTCGATTCCCAAAAGCTCTATAATGTTTGATTCGTAAGTTCGTATCCAATCGATCAAATCCAAGGTCAGGGACACACAGCAATTTCGCTGAGACTCCGTAGGTACGCTTAACTTCGGCAAGTCCTCACTGGACCAGGGTGGGCATTCTAGTCTCGCGTCTGTTGTGAATTTTGGCCGAAACTTGAAACGAGGCAGGAAGACACCGCCTCGTTGAGAATCTCCAAAGAACACTCCAAACCCACGTAAAACAACACGTCGATCTTGCGGCAGATCCAGGGTATACACGCTGGAACATTTTTTGCGATGGGCGGGTGGCTCAATGCGAGTAAAGCCCACCTCGAGTAGCCAATTGCCCTCGGCACGAAGAACGTCGCGTCCCCAGCACCAGACCTGCTGGCTCAGCAGACCCACCGCATGTTTAATGAATTCTGCTTCACTTCGTTTGTGATGATTCACTTGGCGTGCAACCGACATCTCAATCAGCCTCGGCAGTGGTAATCGCTGCGATGTTTGCTAATAACCAGGCGGACGCGGCAGCCAACTGCAACCAATCCCCATTAGAGCTGATTCCATAAGTCAGCACACTGGCAATCCAACAAAGGCTGGCAACCGTTTGCCCGAGCCACTCAATTCGTAGCGCTCGTGCCAGTCGGCTTTTCCCCGCGCCAGACGCGATCTCCCTGCTGTTGGTCCCACTCATCGTGTTCGCCCCACTCGGAGACGCGGCGGGAGCCCGTACGGTGGCCCCTTCGTCATAACCTGTCAACATACCTCGCACTCCTCCCCACAACATGAGAGATCATCTAAATACATCCCCCATTGGCGATACTTTTCTAACTCTTCCGCCGGCAGTCCCAGCGAGCTGGCGATTGCTTTGGCAACGACGGCGAAACGCTGGCGATACTTGTAGATAAAGCAAAAGACGTGATTGTCATGTCGAACAGCGGGGCCGCAGAGGAACATCCCCGGTACGACAGTCGACTCATCCTGCTCACTCAGCAATGGATATCCATCGTCGCGTTGCTCGAACAAGTCTGCGACCAGCTTGTGACTTCCTGCAAACCCACCTGCCAAAAGCGGCGGAACACTGGTTTGAAACCGACGTCCATCCTGCGCTGTGACTTTATACTGATTGCCCACACGAGTCACCGATTTGATCGGCGTTTCTGGAAACAACTCCACGTAGTCTTCAAACCATTCTTCTCGCATTCGTTCGCGCGAATACGTAGAGAGCGCTACACTGGGATCGGAACGTTCGTCTTTCCACGGACAGTCTTTGTCGAACAAACGGACTCGTTTGTCATAAAACGCCAGGTGATAAGCTGCATCAACACCACTCTCATAACCACCGATAATGATGAAGTCGTCTCCCTCAAGATCTTCATAGCTGGCAATTGTCGCAGTGTGTTGACAGAATTCACTGCCAACGAACCCATTCAAGCGTGGATATTGGTATTCGCCCGCGGCCCAAATCACATGCTTGGCTCGCAAGGTTTCGTCAGCTGTCTCGATGTGAAAGTCTTCACCGGGCTTCGAAATACGCTTCACCTCGGTTTTCTCTTGGATCGGTACCTCGAAAAATTTAGCAACTCCTCGTAGATGCGACGCGTATTCGCGACCAGTCGGATGCTCAACCTCCATGCTGAACGCGGGTGAAACACCAATCGCGATCGAATTCAGGTCGAGCATGCCAATCGAATTGCTCGGAAAAGAGGGGGTGATGAATCGAGTCTCGTCTGGCCATGAGGCAAATGACGCTCCGACCCTGTGTCGCTCGAGTACCACGAAATTCTCAATGCCCGCATGCATCAGGGCTATCGCCACTCCCACACCCGCAGCACCACCTCCGACGACAATGACATCGTAAAGTTTTACCTTAACTGAAGTTGTCATCAGTCGACCTCCTCGATTTCGAGTTCGATTTGAGGTAAAGGATCTTCCAGATCGGACCAGGCATCGGGACCCAGTTCGAATTCAGTATCTGTCAGCAAACACCGATCAAGGATTCTTTCGATACGTTCCTGATCCAGTCCTTGCCCGATAAACACCAGTTTCTGATGTCGGTCTCCGTATTCACCGAGAAACCTCGAGCGAATCTCCGCAATTTCTTCTTCGTCGCTCGGCCATTCCTCCTCGGGAGCGGATGCCCACCAGAATCCAATCGGATTCAGGCGAATTGAACAACCCGCCTGTGACCAGTCGTAGGCCCAGTCATGGCGCGATGCGATCCACATCAACCCCTTACTCCGCAGAATGCCGTCGAACAAGCCATCATCGAGATTGTCATCGAGGACGTCGTTTAATCGCTTGGGATGAAAGGGCCGGTCACGATGGTAAACAAAGCTGGATATCCCGTACTCTTCTGTCTCGGTTTGCTCCTCTCCCCGTGGCACTGCCAGCCACTCCGGCATTTCTTCTGCTTCAGACAACTGAAAACGGCCTGTGCCCAGAATTGCGGACAGAGGAACACGGCTTTCTGTGGTGTGCAGAATCTCGGAGTTCGGATTGAGTCGCCGGATAATCTGGTCCAGTTGCTCCAATTCATACGGCGAGATGAGATCCGTTTTATTAATGATGATCACATTGGCGAATTCAACCTGATCGACCAACAAATCGACGATATTACGATCATCTTCTTCGCTCAGACCGATACGACGATCCGTCAGATCATCCCAGGAGCCAAAATCCTTCATGAAACTTCCGGCATCAACAACTGTCACCATTGTGTCTAGTTCGGCGAGCTGTGACAAACTGTTTCCCTCTTCGTCCTCAAACGTGAATGTTTCAGCGACCGGCATCGGTTCGCTGATTCCAGTCGATTCGATCAGCAGGTAGTCGAACCTCCCTTCACTGGCCAACCGACTCACTTCGACCAGCAGATCCTCTCGCAAAGTGCAGCAGATACAACCGTTTGTCATCTCGACAAGTTGTTCTTCCGTTCGAGAGAGATCTGCACCGCCGTCGCGTACCAAGGCTGCGTCGATGTTGACCTCGCTCATGTCATTGACGATCACGGCGATACGCATTTTTTCGCGGTTAGCCAGAATGTGATTCAGCAGTGTCGTCTTGCCAGCGCCGAGGAAACCGCTAAGCACGGTAACTGGTAAGTGGGATCGTGGTGATTCTTTCTTCTGCATAGGTAACTCCAACGCTCGGTTCGTGATGGGAGAAGGGGCTCCTGAGAAATGAGCAATTCCAAAATGGGTATCGGTTGAATCGCCGTCGACTGGCAATCGCTCAGACCCTTCCCCCAGAGTGTTTTAATGCAAATATAACGCAAATGCAAATCAATTGCAAGTAGGGTTGAATTATATTGTGACCAGGACTCTGAAGGATCTCGTTTGGCCCTAGCCTGCCATTCGAGTGCTCTTGAAGCAGCGAGCTGCCTTGCGTTTCGCCTTGGGCGCGGATGTGAAACAAACCTTGTGCAGTTTCACTATCTCGTCCGAATAAACTGTTGAAACGTCGCTGTCTCAGAAGCCGGTGACGATTGACACGTGCCAAGAATCGACCATTTTAGAAGACATCCACAAAACTAGTGACCAGGTAACAGCTATTACCCAGTCATTATTTTAATGGGCGTTTTTTAAAACAGTGATTTTACAGTTTGGCTTCAAAAACAAGACATCTGAAGATTCTCGTTACAGTACTAGCTAAGCTGCATATAGCACCGGTCATCGGCACCGGGGGCGAATCGTAAACATTCCAGACTGTCCCCAGTCAATCCGTGTGGAGATGTGTTGCACGATAACTTTAAGCTCAGATAGATCTCGGTATTGTTCTTTGGCCCTTTTAAGAATTACACGTTGGTTGGAGTCGCATCTCATTTTGAAGTAATCAGGAGTTGTCCCAAGGGGTCTCGTCACTATAATCATAAATGTTTAGGATTAGAGGGATAGCAAAGGGAATTTTCATCAACCCCACTTTACTATTCTGGATCCGTCTGCTCCAAATTCGACAGACCTTTGGGATTACAGGAATCTAACACTGTTTTCCATCTTGAGTCGAGAATTCAATTCCATGAATACTTATGTAAATATACTTATATCAATTCTTTGCGGATTAATTTTGTTGTCAGGCTGCAGCGAGAGCAAGTCGACTAAAAAAGCATCTACGAGAAACTTGGCGCCGCCCGTACCAGTCGTGGATGCGAGCGAGCTTAAGGAACTCGTGGAGAGCTCAAAAGAACCTGTACTTGTGGAATTCAGCGTCATGACCGGTTGTTTTCGTTGTAATGATATGCGACCACAGGTCCAGCAACTGCTGGGTAATCTCAAGGGACGCGCGGAAGTTGTCCGCTTGGATTTTCATTCCAACCAGGCTCTTGCAGCCTCGCTCGGCGCAACCGTTTGCCCCAGCTATGTGTTCTTTTCCAATGGAAAACCGCTTTGGACTCAGAATTATCCGACTTCGGGGGGACTACTCAGCACCAGGGTTTTGCAACAGCTAACCATCAATTCGCAATCTCAGTCAGAACATCGATCAAAGGAAGATTCCACATCGTTCTGACTTGTTCATTATAATTGGATGGGAAAATTGCAGCGGTAACGAGTAGTTAGAAATTGCAATTACTGTTGCAACATGCACGTGCCCGAACCTCCATCGTCTCGCCAACTTCACCGTTCTCGAAAATCGTTTTAAAGCACATACAACGGCATTGAGCATTTCCTTACCAGTATCCAATTCTGATCGAGACGAGAGGCTAAATAGTGCTCCTTTGCCAAAAGTGTTCGATCGGAAAAGCGGTTTACAACACGCCCGGTGGTTTGATCTGACTCGTGCCTCTGGCTACTTATCCAGAGACGTTTGCCAAAGATGAACCTTCAGTACAGAGCAAGGTCACACGTGTCTGGTGAGATGGTCCCAAGGCTGTCGCTCTAGAATCCATTCAGTTTCAGTGGATGAACCACTCTCGCGTGGCACGCAGAGCAGTCTTGAAGCTCCACACCCGTTGGCTTGCCGTGATGAAAGAACTTGTAATTGTCAAACTTTCCGTGTTGATCAATCGCGCCGTCGTGACCCACATGGCAGAGAGCACACTTCTGCAGTTCTTGCCGTCCCGCGTGACCATGAAAGTAATCAAATGCGTCAAAGCCATAGCCAATCGCAGGAACGTTTTTCGCTTGGAGAATGGCTTCAATTCGAGTGGAGACTCCGTTGCGAATGACGGTGAAAGCGACCTTACTTTTTGGACCGTGGAGATTCACTAACGCAGTCAATTGCTCACGATTGATGAGCAGTTGGTCCTCAAATTTGTGGAGCACATCGTAAGGCTGCAACCCCGACTTCGCCGCAGCACTGCCATCGACAACATGCTCGACGATCAGTCCAACGTCTTCAGACAGTTTCAAGTGTTTTCGCAACGCCTGGCTTAGCTTGCTGACGTGAACTCCCAGCGTCGTTTTTTTAACCTTCTGCGTTGTCGACGATTTATTCTCGGTTTGAGAATCTGCCGCACTTTCCGATTTCGATTCGACAATTCCGGAGGATGGTTTAGCACTCTTGTTCGTCTGTCCCATCGAATACACTTGTATGCCGATTAGGATTAAGCAGATGAACAAAGCCATTAAAACAACATACGGAATGCGTTTCGTGATAGACATGGTAAACTCCTCGTATTGTTGGACAGGAAAGTACGTTTGTAGTCACGGAAAACTTCGCAGCCGGATCGTTAAATCTCCGGTGAAGGAAGAACAACCATTTCACGGACTGGCAAGGTATTCTCGCGCTGCTGCTGGCGCGATTTCACCACGCGATAGGTTTGAGACGGCCGTTTGCCGTCCAGCAGAACAAAGCCTTCATCAATGATCTGGGCTGCATGCCCATGCAACGGCGCTATAGCACTCTCGCGTAGCGACAGAGGGGGCGATTGATCCACCGAACGCGATGCAAGAGTCTTGGTCGCGCCGTCCATAGTCAGTAAATGAGATTGGGAATCCTCAGGGTCAAGTATGTGGTCCTGTGGAATCCACCTGCCGATACATATTCCGACCGATGCACAGATCAAAGCTGTTGCAGCCAGCGACCGCCAGCCAAAACTCGCCGTCGGTGCAGGATCGACTTTCACGGGACTTTGCCGCCGAGTCAAATCGAAGACCGCGTCGTCCAGTTCCTGAGACGGTTGTTGCAACGACATTTGTTCTAACAGTTTTTCGATAGGCTGTTTTTCGTTTTGGCTCATATCTGATCTCGCAAACAAGTTTCTAGTTTTTGTAAAGCGCGCCGATATCGCGTCGCGACCGTCTTGGCCGGAATCCCCGCTGCTTCTCCGGCCTGTTCAAAAGTCAGCCCGGCCAATCCTTTAAGTACAATCGCCTCGCGTTCGTCTTCACGAAGGTTTTCAATCGCTTTCCGAAGAATTTGATCACGTTCTTTAGTGAGCAAATGAAATTGTGGATCCATCTCCTTCAGTTGCGGGCTATAGCCATTGAACAACGATATCGACACCTGCTGGTCTCGTCTTCGTGACCGTTGCATATCGATTGCCGCATTACGCACCACCTTGAAAACGTAGGAAACGGGATCTCCCTCTGGCGGTTTCCGACCAGCCATTTTGGCAAAAGCCTCATGTACAGCGTCTTCCGCCTGTTGGCGTGAGCCGGTGATCGATAACGCCAGAGAGAACAAACCCTGCCGATGATTGAGGTAAAGAACTCTCAACAATTCGGGCAAATTACTCAATCTCCATGAAGACAAGACACGATTTGACTTATTGTTGAAATATAACACGCTTGGTGTGTTCACATTTCTTCAAGAAAACGGCTCTTTTCAGAGAAATATCTTTGTCGATTCCACGTCTTGACGTGAAACCGAGAGCTCGCTCTTGAAAAAGGTTGATTAAATCGTACGTGTTGATGCTCATCCCGACAAGAATTGTCTCGTGAGATCTAATCTCGCAAAAAGGGATGAGTTTGACTGGCGCGTATGGAGTCCGCAAATTGGGTCCTTTTACTGTTGTTCTCAAAACAGAATATCTGTCGGTATAGTGGCCTGTGCTAGCACAACTGGATAGAGCACCGGTCATTGGAACGGGCGGGTTGACAGCGATTTTGCACGTACCTATATTGAATTTTGGGCCAGATGAGTGGACCTTGAAACAGAATCGTTTTCTCATGTTTGTGTGGAGCCAAGGGCATTGAAAGGCAAGGTTCGCTACATTGTTGTTGTGCTGCTGCTCTTTGTTGTTGCCGGTGTGATCGTTGGCGGCTTTCTTTTGAGGCAGGTACGCCAGGAGTCAAACTGGCAACCATTCGTTCATTCGCCACCAGCCTATCCGGATTCGACGAACTCGCATCTCGAAGGTGGCTATTATCTCGACAAAATTCAGCCGATTTTCAACCGGCGTTGTATTGTATGTCATGGGTGTCTCGATTCGCCCTGTTTACTCAAGCTCACCTGTTACGAAGGACTGATCCGCGGGGCGCGGAAAGGCAATCCCGATGGCACACACTTGTTTGCGGAAAAACCCGTTCGTTTGACTGACCAGCCTTCTCTGGCGGCATGGCGCGAACAAGGCTTCTGTAGTGTCGTCGAACAACAGGGGCCACCTGAAGAGCGGCCCGCCAAGAGCATTCTGTTTCGCATGCTGGTGGCCGGTACTGAGCATAACCAGCCGCCCTTTGATTTGAAGCCGATCCAACCTGTCTACCAGTTAGTTAATTCTCATATTTGCCCGTGCAATCAGGGGATGGATGCTTATCTGAAGAAGCGACCGACTGCGGGAATGCCTTTTGGTCTCCCTGCCCTGACACCAGACGAGAATCAAGTCTTTTCCGAATGGATTTCCGCCGGCTCACCGGGCCCCACGGCCGACGTGATGGCCGAGGTTAAAAAATTGGCACAGCCTGAAGTCATCGCCCGCTGGGAAGCGTTTTTTAACCAGGAAGCCGAGCTGTCACCGTTGGTGAGCCGCTTTATTTTCGAACATGCCTTCCTGGCGACGTTGCATTTCCAAGAATCGCCAGGCGAGTATTTCAGGCTGGTGCGCTCCACCACGCCGCCAATCCAGATCAAAACCAGCACAGACGGCAACAGTGTCGTTGTTGCAAGTCCGATTCATGAAATCAAGACAGCCCGGCCCTATGACACGCCGTATCTCGCCGGAGTCGACAAGTTCTACTACCGCCTGAAAAAGGTGACCGAAGCGCGGGTCCAGAAGTCGCTGTTTGTGTGGCAGCTCGATGACGCCAAACTTCAGCGCCTCGACGAACTCTTTTTTCAAGTCGATGCAATAGCCGGTAAGAGCCTGACGCCCGGCTACGCAAGCCACAACCCGTTCGAAGTTTTCCAGGCGATCCCCGCGCGATCGCGTTCACTGTTCCTGGTAGAGAATTCTCACTTGATTGTCAGCGGCATGATTCGTGGGCCGGTCTGCGTCGGGAATCTGGCGACCTACGCCATTAAAGACAATTTCTGGGTCTTCTTCGTTGATCCTGCTCATGATCCGTCCGTATTGAAGCCGGAACTCGGTCTCCAGTCGTGGGAAGATTTCATGGGTTATGGCATCAAGGGCAATGTCGAATACAACGACGCCTATAACCGGGTGCTCAATAAATACAAGCCGACCGGTTATCAAATCACCGATGTCTGGGACGGGAACCAGGAAAACTCAAACGCCTGGCTGACCATCTTGCGCAATGAAACTAACGCCACCGTGCTGCGAGGGCGACAGGGCGGTATTCCGCCCACATTCTGGCTGATCGACTACAGCGGCTTCGAACGACTCTACTATTCCCTGGTTGTCAACTACGAATACTATGGTAGCGTCGAACAAAAGCTTGCCACCTGGGAATTCATGAGCCGGCTGCGGCAGGAGTTCGAAGATAACTTTCTCCGGCTGCTGCCTGTCGACAAACGTCAGAAGTACCGCGACCTCTGGACGCGTGGCATCGGTCAGGAACTGCTCTTCAGGATGCCCTTTCCAGGCGAAGACATTGGCAAGGGGTTCGATGTTGAAGGAGCAGACCCCATCTCAGGCGTACTCAGCAAGATTCAAAGCCGCTTTACGGAAGCCGTCAGTGGACCACCCGACCTGCTTAATCCCGGCAAGAAACCGGAAGTTAAATTATCGGATCCGGTTAAAGATTTCGCTGGCTGGGAAGCGGCTGTATCCACGCTCACCGTGCGGACCCATCTGAAGTTCACGCAGTTTTTACCCAGCAACACATTCGTCCGTTTGACTATGGGTGAAGAGAGCCGCGTCTATTCGTTGGTGGCTAACCGTTCGTATGCTTTTAATAACGTCGTGTTCGATGAAAACGGCGCCCGGCAGCCTGAGCTTGATACGATGAGCGTCTACCACGGCCTCGTCGGAGATTTTCCGAATCTCATTATCGATTTGAAAATTGAGCAGGCGTCGGCATTTCTCACAGAACTCAACGCCGTCTCAACGACCGCACAGTGGTCAGCCTGGAAGGAAAAGTACGGCATGCTTCGTAACACGGCGGCCTTCTGGCCGTTCTTGGATTGGCTGACTGACTGGAACTTTGACAATCGTCAACCGGACGCCGGATACTTTGACCTGAAATACTACATGCTGCTCGATTCCATGAATTGATGGTTGGGCTGTCCCCGAAAGTGAATCCAGACGAGTGGCGACTGAGTCAGAGGGTAGCCCATAGAGGGAACTGCCGGTGATCTAGGATGAATTGTGCTACGTGGCCTGATGCTGCTCAGTTTCGACTGCCCGCGTAGAAAAATACGGCAGAATAATGCGGGGCCATCTTTTCATGGAGTGCTGGCAAAGCAGTGAGCTCAACCCCAGCGCACAAGCAAACAAGTTCTGTGAAGTCACATTCTACCCGATCAGAACCGGCACACGGGAGATGAATTTTGAGAACTAACTTTACCTCGAAATGAAAGCAGATGTTGATCGCTTTAAGCTCAAAATGAAACTTGCTTGAGTATGAGGCAATAATAGGTCGCCACCCTGCGCATTGTTTTACAAGAAAATTGATTATAAAACGTTCGAAGAACCGATCTAGATTACTAGATAACGTCACGCTTCACTGAGCTGACGGTGATGACTTTCCATTTGAGACCGACCCAGCCGCCGGCTTTTGTGTACGCAATGGTTTGCCAGTCGCTTCCTGACATCCCTTGTCCGAAATCTGGCTTTAGATGAAGTCGACGCGACGGTTTAATTTGTCTTCGACGTCATATTTCGAGAGACCGAAATACAGCGGACATTACCACTCCTGTCACGACAAATGAGTCGACCGTTTGCAAGGATGACATGGGGCCAGGCATCGGTTTTCGATAGAATGCTCTCAGTGGCAAGTTGTGTGTATTTTTTTGGTGATCGTTTTGCTGTCTCGACGAGTGATAGATCACCCTTGTTTGCATACACGATCAGACGATTATCGCCAGTCAGAATGCAGGAGCCCTGCGAACCGACTTTTCCGCCAGACCACAGTTCTTTCCCTGTTTTAAAGTCGATGCAGTGAACTCTACGCCACGCCCAGTAAACGTGACCCGAGTGAATCAGCGGACTGCAGACTCCCGATGCCAATTTGTTTTCCCAGACTTTTGTTGCCCCGTTTAGCGTTACTTTTAGTCGACACATTGAGAAATGGTTGTAGGCCGATGTAATAATCACTGAATCTCCACTGACGGCTGGTGTAGCGATGTTATTGGCAAAATCCGTAGTCCAGGGATATATGGCGACGGTCTGGCCTGAGTTCGGGCCGTCGATTCTCGTCACGACAAGATTCCGCAGTGTCAGGACGGCTACGCAAGGGACCCCCTGAATAACGATCGGCACCGGACCACCGGTGTGACCGGCTTCATCCCGATTCTCTGATTTCCACAGCTCACGGCCGGTTCGTTTATTGAACGCGACAAGGTTACCAGATTTGCCACCGACTTCCACGATGAGTTGATTGCCGATGACAACTGGCGAACTCATATAGCCGTAATCTCTCCGTGTCTTTTTGCGTACAGCAACTTCGGGCCGCCGCTGGGCCTTGTATTGTTCATAAAGATTCAGCGACCAGACACGCCGGCCTTTGTCTCGCGTGTCCCAGGCGTGCAGGTCTCCATCAACACCAAGCGTGAAAAGCATACCGGTCTCCGAGTCATACTCGGGAGTAGAACATGCTCCTGAATACAGACCTTTATCACCAATGGAGAAGCGACCATATCGTGGCGAGTCGTAAGTCTGGCGCCACTTTTCCTTACCGCTTTCGGCGTCCAGGCAGATGATCGTATCGCGATTGTTAGACCAGCCTGCGAGATAGACTCGGTTGCTGATGACGAGGGGAGATGAACTGCCCTCGCCGACAGACACTCTCCATAATTCTTCCTTGAGCCACGACTTTCCATCCCAGCCAGAGGACTCCGAGGTAACGTCATTCCGGTTCGCTCCTCGCCAGTGAGGCCAGTCGGCGCTTTCTGCAGGCACAATTGATAACAAAGTGATTAGCAGTGCGAGGTAACGAATCATGAAACACCATGACTTTCTTTAGCTTCGTAACAAGTTTTGCGTTTTATCGTACAAAAGCGACGCGTTGACCTATGATACAAAGCGTGCCTGGACGAACCAACTATAGTCTTGAAATGCGTGCGCTTAGATTATGCTATTGAATCTGATAACTTGTGCGAACAGAACCGAGTCCTATTTGGCAAAAAAGGTATAAGTTCTTGGATCACATACAAAATTTGTTTTAAAGTTAGATTCTCAGAGTGTCTCCCTCTAGTTGGCCGAGTGCCGGTCTTTGTGTCCTGAATTGCCGTCTTGTTATTCAAAGTGGCGAGAAGTCGTCGGCAAGCCCGTTTTCTGGTCAAGCATTCATACCAATGTTGCTCACGAAATGAGCAACGCGACATCTGTGAAAAAAGTGATTATGGGAAAGAGTGTAAGAAGCAGACGATGCCGAAGATGTAGACGATTGATCTAAACCGATCAATTTTTGTGTGTCACTGTTCAGCTCGATAAACAAGTTTAAAACTCTCCAATGATCTCACCATCATTGATCCACACGAGATTTCTCCACAATTCAAGATTTATATTTTCTGATACAAAACGCACGGAAGCATCTCCTAATATCACTTGCACGCCGCCTGCGTGCATGCTTCTTGCGGATGCATGGTTTGCATTCGTTGATCCCGGTACGCAGGGTAAATTGGCGTGCGGGATGTTGTTGGGGCTTGGTTGTCCTGCAATATCTCCACAAAAACGGGTATTATTTAAAATATTATCGGGCACTTTGGAATTTGGAGTATTGGTAGGATAGATCATCTGGCAGCCAGCTCGCGATGTATAAGGCCAGCCACGATGGTCGTGGAATGTTGTTGATTCCGTGGATGGATTTCCGGTGAGATATTCAGCAACGACAATCGTATTAGACGAACCATCTGTCATGTCACGAATTCTGGCTCCACGGTTGATTCCAAAAGTAGCAAACTTATCACGCGGATCATTGATATATTCTCCGTCATTCAGTCCCGAGAAGAATCCGAGGTAATTTGTTGTGAAGGGACGTACATAATAGGTCACCCCACCTGTTTTTGATGTTCCACCACGACCATCGCTGGGGCACAGGAAAACTGGAAAGCCCTTCTGTAACACTTCGTTGGGCCAAGTCGACTGAGCCGCAATTTCCCAAGGGGGAACAAGATCTAGCTGATTCATTTCCTCATAAACATTTTTTAATTCCAGATAGGGCAATAAATGATGGAGAAAGTAAGGCCACTCCGGTAACGAAAATCGTAACGAGGGAACTCTGTGAATGTTTCCCGGTGGAAGTGTCGTAAAATTACTGTGATAATTCTGCAAAGCGAGACCAATTTGTCGGAGATTATTTTTGCAGGAGGATCGACGGGCTGCCTCTCGGGCCTGTTGCACTGCTGGGAGAAGCAATGCAATCAAGATCGCAATCACAGCAATTACGACGAGAAGTTCTATCAAAGTGAAACCATATGGTTGAATACTTGATTCTCGTTTTGTTTTTTTGTTATACATAGTTATACTTTTCTTGTGCTACGGCGATAATTTGTAAATCAAAACGTTACGAAATATTACTGAAATGACATGACAACGAATGTTTGTGTTGATTTCATATTAAAATTCGAAACATGTTCAAGACTTTTGAAGAACTATTGCAATAAACAAATTTACGGTTGGATAATTTTTTCCACAGTTTTCTGACCTTCTCTGAATCCTGGAACATCACTAAATTGTTGATATAAAGGATCATGGACGAATCGACGCGCGTATTGACTCTGAGGGTCAATAAATTGCGGGACAAAAATATCTAGTAACTTCTTGAATTTCTTTGTGGCTCGATGTTGGTGCGGTGAATGGGGAGTTTCTTCCCGACACAACAAGCAATACCCGGTGAGTACCATAAAGGTATTGGAGCCATTCAGAGGCTCTAAATCTTCGGGTTGCGGTGAAAATTCCAGGCACTTTCGAAAAGCCGTCAGAGCCTCGTTATCCTGTCTGGCGGCATGCAAAGCATAAGATAGTCTCAAATATTGAATAGCGGCTCCACCAGCATATCCTCTTCGCTCGGGATACTGCTGCAGTAGGGTAGAATATTCATCACCAGCAGAGCGGAATATTTTAATTGCCTGCTCCAAATCCATTTCCGATTTACCATGTTCCAAGTATTTGATCCACAGGGCTTCGGCATAATTTCCGTATCCGCGCGCCAATTCCTGTGAATAGCGAATGACTAAGGGGTGCTGTTTTTTCATGTCATGGCAAATCTTGATTCCCTCTTGGGCAACTTGTTTAACCCCTTCGAAGTCTTTTTCCCCACGATACGACAGAATGGCATTAAATAGAATTCTGATTTGGAGTTGTCTGATTTGAGCAGTCGATTGGTCGGGAAGATGTTCCGTATCTCTCGCATTCAGAATGGAAAGAGCATTCCGATAGACCTCAATCGCCTCTTTCCTGCGAGTCAGTTTGTGAAGCGTTAATGCTTCTGTATTTTGTGCTGCGACAAGTTCCAAAGCTGTGCTTAGCTGACTATTTTGATTCAGTAATTTCTTTTGCGCGGCAACTGAATTTCGGGCATGGGATAACGAAGTTTTCATCCATTGAATGCGGGTATCGCTCAATGTTGACCGCTCTGCTCGTTGGTAGCCTAAAGACATTTTCAGTTTATCAATTGCAGATGATTCGACCAATTTCTGTGCATCAGTCAGTAATTTCTGTTGGTCGGCGTATTGCGTCTCGGCTGATTTAATCAAGCGATCTGCCAGGTCCAATTTCCCCGCGAGGATTGCCAGAAGAGCATGTTCCCTGGTTGCTTCGATGGCCAACTGGGAACGCTTTGGCTTGGTTTGCGAATTTGCAGAAGCAACGGAACTATTGGCCAATTCGACGGCTTGTTTACTGGCTTCCAGTGCTCGGGAAAGATGTCCCGTTTCGTATTCGATTTTTGCTAAACGAATCGTTCCCTGAGCAGCGCGTGCCAGTTCTTCCGAAGTGCCTGTTTTTTGTTCAGACCAGATGCGATATTGATCCGCCAACTCCATAAGTAAACGAGTTCTCAAAGTTTGTAATTGAGGGGTGGCCAGTACTTCATCCTGCATAATCAAATCAGCAAATTGTTCCAGGCTGGTAAAGAGTAGTTCGTTGGCTTGACGTTGGTTATCTAGTGCTTTTTTTGTTTCCTCCTGTTCCTTAAGAATTGCTTGCCGTGAATCATCAATACGTAGCAATTCCCATGTTAGGCCAACTGCAAACAGAGTTGCTACTGCTGTTACCGCAACTCCAATCCCTGTGCGATGTAGGGTACGGCTACTAACACTTTGGCGAACATAATCCCGCTTGGCTTGTTCGTGCTCTCCCCAGATCAATTGATCCCGAAACTTGAGTATATTGGATAGGTCTTTGCTCGACAGTAGATATTTCCTCGTTCGTTCACGTGCCCAGAAACGGTACTTACGATCAAGCAAGCTACTTGCCTGCTCGGCTGGTGGTAGGACTGCACCTGTGAGATTTCGAATTGCCGCGATCAGGCGGTTATGAACGAGACGATATCGTTTTGGTCTGTTGCTGATTTGTTCAAGAATTCGGGCATGAGGAGAAGCCAAATAGTCGAGATAATTCTCAGTACGTCGTAAAGTGAGACCAGCCGTTTTTGCCATCCATTTTACAGACTTTCCTTCTGAAATTCGCTGGTCAGTTTGCGGATGAAAAAGTAGGAGTAGTGCTCTCAAGAGGCCCTCTCGATCCGACTCGGTAATTTGTTCTAGCCTATCATTCAGATAATCTGTGAGTAGACCAGAGTGACCAACTGAATCGAGATAGTTGCCAATATTCGATGCCGAATCTTGCTTATGAGAAAGTTCGCTCAGGACAAGCATACAAATACCAAGGTCCACGGGAGACACTTCATCATGCTCGGCCACGCCGTGGATCAGCTGTGAAATATTTTTCGAACTAAGATCTAGATTCCCTATTTCCGAAAGTACAGAAACGATTGCAGTAGCCTGTGATTCAGAAAACCGCTTCACAGAAAGACGCGGCATCGTGGTCTTTAAGGTTTGTTCGAAATCCATCCAATCTGCCGCATAGTCTCTTTGAAACGAAACGATCCAGGTTGTTTGAACGGGACGTTTGCGTTGAGCAACAGATTTCAAGCATTCAAAAATAGCTTTATCCGATCTCATCTTAAGTTGCTCAAATTGGTCAATGATTATGACGGGAAAACGAGGGTCATTGATGGCAGTTGCTTCGTCAAGAGAATTCATCTCTGTTCCACACTGCATACGAAGGGAGTGCAGGAGTGCCTGCTCTGATTCTCTAGGACTTGCCTCCCAATAAATAGGCCCAGACTTACAGTCTTTTAAAGCGTGAGTTAAACCTGCGCGAAGAAGAGAGGTTTTTCCACAACCAGATTCCCCCATTACTACGATCAAGGAAATTTGATCATCGAGAATCCCGTTGAGCAGCTCTTCTGTTTCCTTGTTGCGACCTAGTTTTGAAAATAGCTCTGCATCTTGAGGACCGAACGCGCCAGGTCCTTTAAACGGAATAGGTTTTGTGGGTGAAGATTCGAGTTGAATTGATGCTGGTAAAGTATGCCTCCAAACATATACCCCTCCTGCAAACAAAAGCAGTCCACTAGCAGAGAGAAAAACGAGGCGCGTATAACTAACCAAATCCAGGAAGTCAGCAAATGATTCAGGGAGCTTAAAGCTCAATAAGCCTGATGCTATGAAACACATAACTGATAAGAGGAGCAATACCTGTTCTCGACGACCATACCGGATCGTTCGAACAATTGCTTTTAGACGTTCGTCCCAGGTCTCACTTTGTTTAACAACGTCCATTGAATAGTTTCTTAGCAATAAGTGTGATTCTCACAGTCTATACAGACAAATAATGAGCGTAATTCCTCCGCTACAATTATCTGTATAGTATAAAATCGGCCCTCTGTTATCTACATGTTTACTAGAGGAGTGAGACTTATTGTATACTAGTGATTTAAAAGTTATAACCATCCAGACTGAACAAAATATCCGACACGTCAAAAAATTATGGTTGGGATTCACAAAGATAAATCAAGAAACGTTAGATTCTCAGAGTGTCTCCCTCTAGTTGGCCGAGTGCCGGTCTTTGTGTCCTGAATTGCCGTCTTGTTATTCAAAGTGGCGAGAAGTCGTCGGCAAGCCTGTTTTCTGGTCAAGCATTCATACCGATGTTGCTCACGAAATTGAGCAACTCGACTTCTGTGAAAAAAGTGATCATGGGAAGATTATGGGAAAGAGTGTAAGAAGCAGACGATGCCGAAGATGTAGACGATTGACCTAAACGGATCAATTTTTGCAAGTCACTGTTCGGCATCGCGAGTTTTAATCTACACGAGCGATGCCCTACATAACTCTTACATTTAAGAAGTATGTCAGCTATAAACGGACGGTATATCCCAGACCTCTACAATATGGCCGTCAACGATACGCCATACGAGGACCACGTCTGTTGCGATTTGCTCCTCTTCCAAAATCATCGTGTTTTTGGTCTGCATTACCAGCAGTTCATCTCCGACTGGGGTGACAGAGACTGGGGTGACCTTAAAGGTGCCATCAGTCAGCTTTGCCATTTTCTCGAAGAAGGTTTGAAGTCCGCTCCGGCCGACATAGTCGCCCTGAATATCCGGCAGGAGTGGATTGAAGAAGTGCCAAACGGCGTCTTCCGCAAATACGTCCGCAGTTCCAATTACGTTTCTTGGATCAAATCGCTTTAGTAGAGTGACGTTCGGGTGTTCCTCAGTCATTTTCTCCACTCCTTCCTGGTTCACACAATGATTACCTGGTCCTACTTTGTTCGAGAGATTGTTGAAGCGCTTTGAACAATTTATTGAGACGATCTGATGTGCGCGTGCCGCTTAATGGAATTGATGTAAGTAACTGAAACTTATCCGCTACGAACTTGTTTTTCAATTGCTTGGACTTGTTCAAATTTCGTGACTCAGACGTTTCATATCACACACCTTTATTAAATATGATACTTCATCGATATTGGATAGGTACAGCAAGTCATTTGCAGATATGAAAAAACAGAAAAGTATATTGGGTTGTATCCAGCAAGAACGAGTAATCAGAACGAACTCGCTTCACAGGAGCGGGGAACCTTTGCTGGGCATCATGTTTTCTTCTGGAGCAGTCAGCATAGGAAATTGCGCTCGTGACCTGCCTCCTTTAACCGCTTCAGAACTTGATAGATCAGATTTCGTGGACTAAAACAAACCTGTTGATCTTTGAATTCATTTTACCAATACATTCGATGCTCTGCGGCAAATTACAAACGTTATGGTTCTGTTGAAGCTGCTGCAATCTTGTCCAACAATTGAATTTTTGGTATGAAAAGAGGTGATTTAATTCTATACAAATCGAAATTCACAAGGGCGACATCATGTGTTCTATACCATCCTGGTCACTGCGAGTTGCTATTGTCCTTTGTATGATTCTTTTAAACCTTTTCCCCAACAGCACGTCAGCTCAGGAAAAACCTGTAACTTCCACATCAGGGTTTCGTCAACCTGCCCCGAAAATATTGCCAAATCTCTTTGTCTGGACCGACACTTGCAATGTCTATGTCATCCGAGATAACGATAAAGCAGTATTAATTGATCTTGGTGACGGTACTGTTTTAGATCATTTGGATGATATCGGTGTCAAACACGTCGAGTGGATTTTATTTACGCATCATCATCGTGAACAATGTCAGGGAATGAATCGCGTAGATCGAACTAAAACGAAAATCGCTGCTCCCAACTCAGAACAAGAACTGTTTGAAAAACCAACAGATTTCCGCAAGTGGTACCCCAAGTTGGGGGACCGATTTTCCGTTTATGGAGCAAGCTATGTTCGGCCTCCCCAGAATGCGATTCGCATTGATAAAGCATTAGAACCTGGAAAAGTTTTTTCCTGGCATGAAATGGATTTCCGCTGTCTGGACACCCCCGGGCATTCTCCCGGAGGTATGACGTACGTGATTACTCTGGGCGAAAAAAAAATCGCTTTCACTGGAGGCGTTATCCATGATGACGCTAAAATGACAACATGGTTCGATTCAGAATGGGACTACGGTTTTGCCAAGGGTGTGGATACGTTGATTAAATCGGTCGAGCTGCTGACCGACCAGGAGCTTGACCTGGTGTTACCATCGCAGGGCGAATTCATCCAAAATCCGAGAACGCAACTTAAAGCATACCAACAGAAATTAGCGGCATTTCGCCAAAGCTACGTCCGTGGATACAAGGTGTTCGAATCAACGGAACAAGATCGGGATTCCTTCTCCAAACCAACGGTAGTCCCATTGATCAGCCAGGTAACGCCACACCTCTATAAGCTTAGCCACGAAACCAAAGGAAAAAACTTTGCGATCATCATTTCCGATAATGGTAAAGGGTTGATTCTCGATTGCGGACTGTTTCCGAAGTCGATGTTAGAAGAAATCATCGTCGGCTTGCGCGCACATATGGGTTTGAAGGAAATCGATGCATTTTGGATTTCACACATGCATGGCGATCATTTCCTGCTCGGCCCCACCCTTAAGCAAAAGTACGGTGCCCAGGCGTGGACTCTGGATCGCATTGTCGATAAGTGTGAACACCCTCGCCGCTATGATTATGCCGCTCTAGTGTCGGCCTATCGCGATGGCTTCGATGGCATGAAGATTGAAAAAGGTTTTCGCGATGGAGAAACAATCCAGTGGGAAGGCTATCAAATCCAAGTCGATTGGATGCCCGGCCAGACGGAATTCGGCTGTTGCTTGTGGCTGGAACTGGATGGCAAACGGGTCGCCTTCACTGGCGATAATCTGTTCGGAAATCCCGCTGACAAAAAACAAAACGGACACGAAGCAGTGGTCGCACGCAATAGTGCGATCTTTGAGGAAGGCTATCTATACGGCAGTCGTTATTTGAAGAATCTTAAACCTGACATCGTAATGGGCAGCCATTCCTATGTCATGGATGAACCTGCCGACTTCTTACATCGTTATCATGAGTGGTCAAAACAAATTATCACACTGTATCGTGATTTACTGCCCGACAAAGATTACGAATACCTGTATGATCCATACTGGGTCTCAGCTTATCCCTACCGTATCGATTTTAGCAAAGACAACGTACAGAACATCACGGTAACCATTCGCAACTTCCGGGAATCACCACAGCGACATCGAGTCAAATTAAAACTGCCTCCTGGTGTGAAAGCGGAACCGACTGTTCTGGAAGGCACCATCGGCCCTAAGAGTCGCCAGAACTATAAAGTGAAACTCTCGATCGATCGCAGTACTGTCTCCCAGGGAGTGAATATTGTCCCCTTTGATATCACTCTGGATGAGAAACATTATGGCGAGTTATTTGACTTTCTCATCCGTGTGCAGGAAACAAATAAATAAATGCGAAATACAAACATTTTGCCTGATGCTGTTTGAAATTCGTTCGTTATAATTGAGTGTGCCGCAAGTGATGAATGATGCGAACAATTATTGATGAAAATCTCTTACGGCGATTTGGGATCCTTTTCACCGCTAACCGAATGCAGATTTATCTACTCCATAGGTTGTGTCAGTGAAATGGGACGGTTTCCGGAGCAATTCGGATATCTAATGGCTTTCCGATCTTTAGCAGCCTGCTCGAATCTTCCTGAATGGTCACCAAAGACTCTGGGGAACTCGGCGTAACAGTGGTGACGTCCCGGGCACGCACGGTTCGGTGTTTCCTGCCGAGGTGAGTATCAATTTGGTTTAGACATTCAACCTCTATCTAACTCGCATCGGGTTGTCGAACCGTCCCACCGCAGGAAACGGAGTTGCTCTTTCGAAATTCATTATTGGATACCATCTCCTCAGACGGAATGCTATTCGATGCCGAGCTCTCGAAGTAATTCGACGATTTCCCGATATCCCTCACGATCAAGGCTGGCATCATATTCGAATTCTCCTGCCAATCCGCGCTGCGCAAGATCCATGGCGCTTGTTGTATCCGCACCTCGTTCCACCAGAATCCGGATGATCCTTTTGTTTCGGTGGACGACAGCGCCGTTCAGCGGTGTCCCCCCGTAATCCTGTTCGCGTAGCTCAATATCCGCGCCGTGGTCCAGCAGCCATTCCAACATCTCGGGCCGGTCCAAGTAGACGCACCCGTGCAAATTGGGCGGAATTGCATCGACTGCTTCAAGTTGATCAGGATCATCGGCCAGGATCTGCTCTGCCAATGCGAAATCCTTGGCGTCGAACGCGTCGAAAATCGATGGTTTTGCGGGCGGGGTCGAGTATTCTTCGATCGAAGGACAGAAGTCGTACGGTCCGACCGGAGCGGCTGTCAGGCGAAAGCCGCAGTAGCGGCCGCCTCCGTAGTTAGCGCGTGTGGCTGCGCGACAGCACTTTTGTGTGTTGAAGTAGCTGCCACCACGGCAAGCCCGTTGCTGATATTTAACCCAAAACCAGTCCTGACACATTTCCCAGACATTGCCCAACATGTCATAGAACCCCCACGGATTTGGTGATTTTTGGCAGACCGCATGCGGTCGGAGATCTGAGTTTCCGAAATGCCAGGCAATGGAATCCAGCGGGCCATAAGTCGCATCGGATGTCCCCGCTCGGCACGTGTATTCCCATTCTGTTTCGGTCGGTAACCGATACTCCCAATCGCTGCTCAAAATGCCGGCTTCACGATCAATCGTGGTGAGCTTTTCACAGAACTCGGTCGCCGATTTCCAGGGGACCGAATCGACGGGTGCGTCCGCGGCTGACGGATGGTGTGCGAGTTGCCTTGGAAAGTCGGGCATTACGAGTTCGAACTGACGATGTGTCACGGGCGTCGCGCCGAGATAAAACTCATGCGCTAACGTAACCTCGCGTTCTTCTTCCCAATACGCGCGCCCCACTTCACTCTGCGGGCTTCCCATGATGAATGAACCAGGAGTCACTGGAATCAGTCGAACACCGCTCGAACTAGCCAATTCCGATTGCATTTAAGGACTCCTGGAATTTAATTCCTCTTACTCGTTCTATGATAGGTTGTGGCACGAGCCTTCGCCACTGAACCCGCCGCGATCAACAGTGATGGAATGAATCGGGAGACACAACCGGAGTGTCGGAATTATCTTTCGCATACTACTTCTCACTGCGAAACTAATGAATCCAGAAACTCATAAAGTTGCTGTGTTGCCGGGTCATCGGGTTTGCCAAGGTCGTTATTCAGGCGACTGTGGTTGCTATCGCTTTTGCCATACACGGTTGTTGGAATCTCCGACGCTTTCAGGACACTTTCCAATCTTCGCGCCTGAGCTCTTGTGTTTGGATTACCGGGAAAATAGAGGATAAGGAACGGCGGTATGCCTTTGCCTTTCTTCACATGTGTTACGGCAGAATAATCAACATGCTTTTCTGGGTCGTTTCCGAATTTTTGCCGATGACCAAAGGTAAACATCTTGCCGCCGTAGAGTGCCTGGCGGAACTCTGCTGTCATGATGATCTTGGGGATGTCGTAAGTATCTCCGTCAACCGGAACACAACCTTTGAGCATATCGAACGGCACCCCTTCTTTCTTTAGATAGCGATCGTCGATACAAATTAACGCCGCCAACTGAGCGCCGGCAGAATGTCCCCCCACAAAGATTCGGTTGGGATCACCGCCATACTTTGCAATGTTCTTGTGCACCCAAGCGAGCGACTTGGCAACATCGCCAATCAACTCCTCCATTTTCACTTCCGGAAGAAGTCGATAATTCGTCGAAACAAAGACAAAACCGCGATCAGTCAGTACTTTCGGTTTCAGTGCAACATCACTCTTGTCCCCAACTCGCCATCCGCCACCATGAATCCAGAACACGACCGGCAGGCTTTTCTTAGCTGGCTTTTCCGGCGTGTAAATATCAAGAACATGACGATTGTGACCGTTCGCCACGTACGGAATGTCGGACGTCAACTTCTGTGAAAGCGCAACGTTATTGAGGGATAGAAGTGGGAATACGATAGCGAGAATAAGTTTGGGATTCATGCTGTAGATTCCTGTTCATTGCAAGATGGCGGGAAGAATTATCGAATGCGGCTTCAACGTAAGTGTTTTCACCTTACAACAGTGGCGTTACTGATGCAAGAAAACTGATTTTGTGGACCGCACTTTTTTATAGCAGAAATTGCAGAACTATTTTCTTGTTTTAACTATGTGGCAGTGTCAAAAGACCGCCGCAACTGTTTTTAAGCAATGGCGGCGACCTCAATAGGTTTCTTAGCTTCTTTCCAGATAGTTCATTCTTTAAACTCACCTTGAGAAGGCTTGCCATCAACCTCTCCCAGAATAGTCCCTTCAAAGGCGGCTACATTGCCAATTCCAGGATCTGTTCCAACGAACTTTGTTGCTTTCCCGTCAGTTTCATCTTGGGGGACCAGTTTCACTGTCATGGGAGGCACTACTTTTCCCTCTTCTGTCTTTGTTTCTTTTGTAGTTAAAGTTAGTTCTTTGGCTGTAACAGCCACTGGTGTTTTTTCATCGTCACCGATAAAAAGAATCATGCATTCCTGCTTGGCATGATCGACGGTGAACTCGGCGTGATGCTTGCCAAGATCAAACACAACACCACCGTTCGGTCCCGCACCGTGGGCGTGTGGTGCATGTTCTTTGTCGCTATCGACTTCATTATTCTTTTCGGGTTGTGGTGTGGTTTTAGTCGTCGGAGCGTCTCTGCTGCCTTTATCTGAACAACCTGTGACAATTGACGCTGCTAGAATCAGGATTAAAATTTTTGTGTACATCATTTTGTTTTCCTTTGCATTAGAAAAATAGTGAGAGTGTATTTCATCTTTATACAGCTCGCAGTAGTTCTTCATCAGAACTTTCACTGCGGACTAGTCGATCGGCATCTTTCCCCGAGAACTTCCAGAATAGTCCGGGATGAATAAAAAATTCGCAAAACGTGGAAGTTATTAATCCTCCTAAGATCACAGTGGCAACGGGGTATAAAATTTCCAGCCCCGGTTTATTACCACCGACAACAAGAGGAACCAATGCAATACCGGCAGTCAACGCGGTCATTAGAACCGGAGAAAGTCTTTCCAGACTGCCGCGCAACACCATTTGAGGGGTAAAAGCTTCTCCCTCTTCTTCCATTAAATGAAAATAGTGAGTAACTAGCAGAATTCCATTACGAACGGCGATGCCTCCGAGAGACACAAAGCCTACCATGCTTGCTACTGTGAGAGTCTGATTGGTTAGAACCAGTGCGAAGACACCACCAATGAAGGCTGTCGGAATGGCGTTCAGAATTTGAAACGTGATTCGGGCTGACGGATAGAGCATCATAAGAACAATAAAAATTCCAGCGACTGAGACTGCCGCCAAGATCGTAATCAAAAACGTGGCAGACCTCTGTGCTTCAAATTGTCCTCCGAACTCAACAAAGTAACCGGTCGGCAGTGTGACCTGATCACGCACTCGTTTTTCAATCTCAACGACAGCGCTGGCGAGGTCACGTCCTGAGACATTACTACGTATTGTTTGTCGCCTTCTGACATTTTCCCGATTGACCAGATTAGGACCACTGGCTGACCCCGGGAAATCGGCCACCTCTCGTAAACGAATTTGCCCTCGTCCATCAGGAAGATCAAGGCGCAGCTCTCCCAGGTTATAGGGATCGGAACGGTATAGCTCATTGAGTTTAATCACCAGGTCAAATCGTCGTTGCCCCACTAATACTTGTGATATCGCTTCCCCTTTTAATGCCGTCTGCACAAAATTGGCTACGTACTCCCGACTCAGTCCGAAAAAGGCCAGTTCATCTGGCTTGAGAACAACATGCAACTCGTCTACCCGTTCCTGCGGGTCGATGATAGGGGGCGTGACGCCTGGTACATCAGCGATGACATCGCGAACCTGTCCGGCCAACTCGCGCAGTTTATCCAGATCATCCCCATAAAGCTTAATACCAATCTGGGCTTTGACGCCGGATAACATGTGACTGATGAGGTGTGAAAGCGGTTGTTCTGCCTCAATTCCCACCCCGGGCACGTTGGAACGCAAATATGAAAGTAAAGTATCCAGAAACTCATCACGACCGTGTTCGGAATCGGGGTTCATTGTCAAAATGTACTCACCCACATTGACTGGTTGAGCGTGCTCATCCAGTTCGGCCCGACCGGTCCTGCGAAAAAAGTGTAACACTGGTCCATTTGGGTTGTCCGAAGATTTCTGCATTTTCACAAGTTGCTTGTCGATCAGGGTAGATGCTTCATTCGATGCTTTGAGGGAAGATCCACCCGGTAAAGTCACGTTAATCTGCACACTGCCTTCATCAAACTTGGGTAAGAAATCGGCTCCTAACTTCGACAATTCCCAAACACTAATACCAACCAATACCCAGGTCAAAACCAGTAAGATTCCTGCACGTCGTATACTGAAACGAATCAGGAAGCTGGCTCCCCACTTTAGCACTCGCAGTAATCGCCCATCCTGGTGGTTATGCGTTGCCTTTGCTTGAGGCAGAAGGTAGTAAGAGAGTACCGGTGTGACAGTCAGTGAAACCAGTAATGACGCCAGGATAGAGACAATATAAGCAACTCCCAGTGGGGCAAACAGGCGACCTTCCACACCAGACAAAGCAAAAAGTGGCATAAAAGCCAGCACAACGACTGCTGTGCCAAATATGATTGCCGAACGGATTTCTTTGCTTGCTTCATATACGACAACAATAGCGGGTTTAGGATTGGGACTCGTGTTGTTTTCTCCCAGACGTCGAAAAATATTTTCCACGTCCACAATGGCATCATCCACCAGTTCACCAATGGCAACTGCAATTCCCCCCAGCGTCATCACATTAATAGAGAGTTCAGTCCCAGTAATGACACCAATAATCCGGAATACAAGCGTTGTGATCACCAAAGACAGAGGAATGGCCGTCAGCGTAATGAACGTCGTGCGTAGATTGAGCAGGAACAAAAACAGTACGATGACAACGAGAACAGCTCCAATCACAAGCGCTTCTTCAACGTAGTAAATCCCTCGATCAATGAAACTCTTGAGCTGGAATAGATTGGTATTGATCACGATATCGGCAGGAAGTGTTGATTCTACATCTTTCAGTGCCGCCATCACATCATCAGTCAATTTTCGAGTATCAGCATGCGGTTGTTTGACAATCGTAATCACGACTCCAGCTTGTCCATCAATACTAGCATCACCACGTTTCGGAGCAGGGCCTTCCTCAATTCGTGCCACATGGTATAACAACACGGTCCGATCCCCATTCATTTTGACTGGGGCTTTTCGGAGTTCTTCCAGGACGTCGTTTGCAAGCGAGCCAAGACGACCAATCACCCGCACAGGACGTTCCGTCTGGCCACCGATGATGAACCCACCACTGGCATTCAGGTTATTAGCCTGGACCGCTGCCTCAACTTCTTGAAGCGAAACGTTATATTCTTGTAGCTTGATCGGATCGACCAGGACCTGATACTGCTTTTCATCACCACCCATGACAATGACTTCAGCGATGCCAGTTAACTTCAGTAATCGTGGTCTGATCACCCAATCCGCCGTGGTACGCAGATTCATGCGTTCTTGCAGAGGAGTCGGGAAAACAACTTCGTAGGACCGTTTATTCCAAACAAAGGTCACGTTTCGCTTCGGGCTTGCCTGATTCCATAGGGGATTCTCGACTTCGACTTTCTTCCACAAACTGAGATCGTTTCGGCTCACCGGATCCCAGACAGTTAGCACAGCCTTACCATCGCTTTCAGTACGTTCTGCCAGAAATGGTGTTTGTCCAACTTGCGTTAAATCTCCACCTTGTGGTCCTTGTCTGCGATGAATCCCGATGTGAAGAATCTGTCCCATAATGGATGCCTGGGGGGTCATTATCGGGCGGATACCCGGTGGCATCGGTACATTTGCCAGACGCTCTGAAACAATTTGCCGAGCGTATCGAGGTTCGGTTTCCCAACTGAATTCGACGTAGATGACGTTCATACCCTGACCGGACTGACTGCGAACATCTTCGACTCCATTGGCTCCCAGAATTGCTGTTTCAATTGGAAACGTAACAAGAGTTTCTACTTCTTCAGACGACAGGCCAGGACACTCTGTCAGAATAACAACGCGCGGACGATCGAGATCAGGGAATACATCGATCGGTAATGTTGTCGTTAAATAACCCCCGTATGCCAGGACAACAAGACAGGCTGCAAGGACCAGCGTTCGATGAGTCAGTGAGAGTCGGATGATAGAGTTAAGCACGATATTCCCCTATTTCCCTTCGTCTTCGTTCTTATGGAGGCTGCCATCCGCATGAATGTGGTAGCCTTCTGGTAAGTCATTTCCCGATGACGATTTCAGCATTCGATTCAACTGTTCGGCAGAACTCTGTACAACAAAAGAACCGGGGATAAGCGATCCATCATTGGCAACGACGGTATAGCGTCGATCTCGTTCCAGGACTCGAACTGCCTTGCGTTGAAACGTGTTGACATTCTGGAGAAATACAAATGCTTCAGCATTGTCACGAGCAACCGCATCCGTAGGAAGTACGAATACGTTTTCAAGCTTTTCGGTTCGAATCAAGATGCGGACTTTTTGGCCAGGTCGAAACCGCCAAAGTACCTGGGGCCTTCCATTTTGTTTTACAACTCGAAACTGATTCTCCAACGGCATGCGAAAAGCAAAAGTACGTTTAATCGGATCAATGACATTTGCCAGATGCTGAATCAGAAAATCTTGATTAATGGGAGGCCAATCTGCCGACACATTTTCCTGAAAGTCTACTTTGGTAGGCCAGCCTGCTTTTATACTTCGTTCAAGAAGCGGTATTTCATCTCGAAAGGCACGACCTTCTATTGAAAGTAACTGGTGATTTGCGAGTAGACACAGCATCTGTCCCGTTTTGACCTGCTGGCCCAAGTCAACTTTACTTTCCTGAACTTCGAAGATGGGCGAGGATTCTGGTTTTACATCCTTACCTGTCGCCTGCATTACTGCTGAAGTTCCCATTGGTCTGGACTCATTAGTTTGAGAGGGAACGCGAATATTCAGCTCTTTAACAAAATTACCGGCAGCGATTTCTTTCAATTGTTTCTGTGTAAACTCCCGATTGAGCAACTCCTGTTGATATCCCTTGATAGCAACTTTAAGTCGCGTGATTTCATTGGCGACTTCAATAATCCGGGAACCGGGGATTGCCCCTTTTGCAGACTCTAAACGCTTCTTCTTTGACTCTACGAGTTTGGTTTCCTGCATATCTTTAAACAGTTTTGTTTGGGTCTGCTGCAAAGACTCGCTAAGAATACGAATCGTGTAGAGCACATCTCCCGGGCGAACAGTGTCACCTGGAAAATAATTCATTTTCTCAACCACACCATCGACGGGAGAAATAATACCACGGTCACTGTGGCCTGGGCGATCGATGACCATTCCCGGAACCTGTAGCGTTTTCCAATAGGTCTCTGGTTGTATTGATCTCACTTTCAAACCCAAATTGGCAATGGCCTGATCTGATAGAATGATCTGTTCGGAAGCTGAGCTTTTCGTGTCACCTGGCTTTGTTTTTGTGGCGGAAACATTATCCGATCTGGCTGTCCTGTTCTGTTGTAATAGAGGCAACCAATGGTCACGCGTGAAATACCCGGTAGCTATCAGTACCACTACGAAAGCAATTGTCAGGATGGGTTTCACCGCTTGAAGAAGTTTCTTCATGATTGTTCCTTTACAGGTAAAGGAGGGACAGGCGCTGAGGACCACAGGACTTCAAGGATCAGCCCTGTCCCAAGCAGAACCGAATTAAAAAACGGACACATCAAAACCTCCCTCGCATCTTGCGAAGAACAAAAGCATTAAAAGAGAAATTGTCCGACCACAAACGATAGATTGAAACGATGGAACTTATCGCGCAAGGGGTCGACGCCAAAAGCAGAGCGCAGCGCATACCAAGCTGATAACTGGTACTACCTGCGTAATGAGATGCTTATATTAAATAAGCGTGGTGGCGGATAAAGAGCGGTGATTCTGAATCAGGGGGCGCGCATTGAAAATCATACTGTCTCATTGCAGTGTTCTGCAAAAAGACACAGGCTGAAGCCCACCCGAGAGGAAACCATTGTAAGAGGTCTACCATTCCTGACTCGAAAGTGGAACGTGACCCCACAGTCATATCCGTATTGCTGAGATAGACAGCAGATGAATCGTGATCAAAAGGCGAATCAAATTGCGTCGAATTTTGCTTTTCATGATCCGAATGATGTCCATCACTATGATTGTGGTCATTAGGGCAATGGTGATGAATTCCATCTTCAGAGGGATGACTTACGTGAATATGTGGACGTAAGCTGTGTCCCGCAGGCTGGTTGCCTCCGTGAGAATGGCCAAAAGTAACTGACTGAATCAGCAGTACACATGGCATCAAGATGAGGGACACAATTTTTCGACTCATATCCAGACTTTCGATATTAAATGCCAAAATCTTAAAACATCCTAACGCTCATATTTCTAAAGTCCAGACTCAACATCAAAATACTCCCGTTGAAGTATATTATATCCATATGACTGGGAATCCTAAACCATGGAAGATTTGTATGATGGGCTTGCGTGTTAATAATGAAGGATATTATTGTCTCCAGTTGTCTTCTCTAGATCGCCATCATTGCTCATCCCTCATCAAGCACCGTCAAACCCAACCAAAAGGCACTTCAGTCCGTAAAAAACGTTGTGTTTTCCCTACCTCTTTGAATTGACTAACTTCTTTGATAGTAAGCAAAAAACCATAATTCTCCGATACAACCAAACACTATAAATAAAATTGTATTAATATTGCATATTAATTGTAATTGCATATTGAATTGGTTTCTTGGGCTGTAAATAATAATTCTTATATGCCTTACGCTCATTTTTCTCCCAAACTTAGGGGGTAAACGTCCCTGAAGTCCCTTCTGGTAAACTATGTCATCAAAGTCAGATTGAAGAAAGTGTCGGTTCATTGAAATTACGAAGTCAATCGTTGGTCTCAGCACTGAATTACGATTTTTGCCCTCAGTTCAATAAATGGGTTTATTGGATGAAAAACCCGTTTTGGTGCCTGGCGATCAGTGTTCTGACAGCGTTGATTTGCGGGATCCTCGTGAATACCGCAATTCTTTACATAGCGGGAGCAATCTTGCTTGTCGTCTTAACCGGTGTGGTTTGGCCCTGGATCAGTATGTCCGGAATCGTTGCCGAGGTGGCATTCAATAAACGCAGGGTCCGATGCGGTGAATCTGTAGGCGCCCGACTGATTGTTAAAAACCGCTGGCCCTGGCCTGCCTGGGGGGTTTATCTCAGGCATCGTTTCTCTGAGCAATCTGGTCACTTATGTGAAGTTGCCATAGAATACATCCCCGGTTGGAAAGTGAGTGAGTTCAAGTGGTCTTTTACTCCCCGGAAACGCGGGGTTTATTCTACACAAACCGCTTTTCTGGAAACCGCTTTTCCCTTTGGTCTCTACCGAAAAAAAAGGGAACTCTCCGTGGAGTCAAAATTGATTGTCTGGCCCGAAGTGCAGACTCTGACATCTATGCCAGAAATCAGAGAGGTTAACTCAAGCGAAGACAGGTTTGCTTCCAATCGCGTCGGCGATTTTGGAGATGTGACAGGCACGAGGGAGTTTCGAATTGGGGATTCCCTGCGGCGCGTTCACTGGGCTCAGACGGCAAGGCAGGGGCAGATGATTGTGACCGAGCGACAGGCCGCATCCGTCTGTGCATTAAGAGTGATTCCCGATCTCAATCCTTCCAGTTATGGAACGAAAGCGGAGCATCGAGCTGCTTTGGAAGCCGTTCTCAGAATTACCGCCAGTATTTGTGAGTCTCTGCATCAACAACATGCCTGGGTGGAATGTCTTGTTGGCGACAAATTATTTCGTTGTGAGAATGATTCTTATGAACTCAGGAAGCTGTTTGACGCCTTGGCACATGTTCCTGTGGAAGGCGTTCAAGACTCCGCATTGCATCACAAAGTTTCATCGCTTTCTCAAATTGTCGTGACCACGAGTCGTGGGTATGAAAAGCACCTCAGTTTTCGTCACGCCCAGCACAATCAGAGAATCATTGTCGTTCATGATAATTTTGAGCAAGAAATGGAAGCCGCTTCTTCCTGCCAGTGCGAACCGTGGTTAAAGCTGAACGATCCGGAAGAAAGCCGGAATAAAGAGTTTGTCGATCGATGGAAGAAAGCCTGTTATGCGACATAACGAGAATACAGCTTTATCCAGTCCCGTTCTACACATCACGACCATTGTGATGGTTCTGATCGCGGCGCTGGCGCTTTCAATCTCCGATGCGGAAGGACGTTATTCTCGAATTTGGATCGCGGTCAATTTTGGGATTGAACTTTCAGTAGTTGTGTTGGGAATGCGCTATTTTGTCCGTCTGGCAAGAGAAATGAAAAACGATGCGTATATTTCTCCGCTCCTGTTGGCGGTCATGTTGCTCAGTCTCTTATGGGAACCGGTTAAGCGTGCTGTTTGGGGAGAAGGCAGACCATTTGAACTCATCATGATGTTCAGTGTGAAAAATACCTTATTGGTGATGGCAGCCGCCGGTTGCTGGAAAAGATATCAGAAGATTGCCATCTGGGGATCTCTGTTTTTGATTATCTTTTCAGCGACAACGAATTCGAGCCGCGATATCATCGTTCTGATTGGTCTGGAATTGATTGTTGGCTTTTTCTGGCTCTTTTATTCTTATTGGAACAGCATCAGAGCTTACCTGATTCCGACACTGGAAAAACATCAATGGAGAAAACATGGAGTCTTGTCCTGTCTCGCCTTGGTTTTACTTCTGATTCTGTTTATGTCGGGAAATAATCCGATTGTCCATGCGTTTAAGGGGATCATGCCCAGTTCCGGTGGTGAAGGTTATAAAGATCAATACGCGAGAGACGGGTTAGGTGATGGCGACTTGCTCGTGGCCGGTAAGTATGACATCCGTAGTTTTGCGCCGGTGGAAAATGCTCCCTTCATCTCATCAGACGAACCCAGCCTGTATGACATCATGTTTGACCAGTACAAAGATGACGGAGAAATGGCGAAAAATGTCGACCGAGCGATTAGTCTGAGAATGCAGGACCAGAACATAGAAGAGAGAGAGCTTCCGGAATCGGAAAATATTAATCGTCATTTTTCTACAGCCAGGGAGCAGAAACCTGAAGAAACAAAATCGAACGAGGGGCTTAAATCAGACGCGTTGTTACACGTATCCGGCAGGACTCCCCTGCATCTTCGCATGGAAACTTACGATATTTTCGACGGAGTGAAATGGCACAGCGAGCCACTAACGAGAAACCTAAAAGGAGGTTTCGAGTTGAAAGAACGCTTTGAGAAACCCTGGATCATTGTGAGTACGAATATCAGTTCGCTTTTTCAGGAATGTCCGAACGAATTGCATGTGATTACAAATAATCATTTGAGGTCCAATCAGCTGCCTGCGCCGCTTCATTTGAAAGAAATTCATATTGACTATCTCGATCAGCCCGACATGTTTGGCTGGCATCAAGACAGTATCGTCAAGCTCGATCGAAAAGAGATGCCGCGGCTGGTTCCCATCCGCATCATCAGTCATTTCCCCGATGCTGATCTGGTTGAGTACCGCGATGTAAAACATGGGAATGTGAACCATCACAAACAGCATCTGGCTCTACCGGAAATACCCGTCATCAAGAAGGTAAAAAAACTCGCCGAAAATATTGTTGCAGGCGTTGAAGATGATTGGGATAAAATCAGGAAAATCGAGCAATATCATCGCGAACATTTTCAGCATGATCGCACGATAACCTTTAATGACGAGTCCAAGCTGCCACTCGAAGAGTTCCTGTTTGAAGAAAAAGCAGGGCCCGATTATATGATGTCTACCTCCACGGCATTGATGCTCAGATCTCTTGGATATTCCACCAGAGTCGTGAGTGGTTTTTATGCCAGCCCAGATGATTATGATCTCGCTTCAGACCATACCCCGGTTCATTCCGATGACGTGCATTTCTGGGTAGAAGTGAGAGTGGGGCTAGGGGCCTCGTCCTGGTTTACGGTTGAACCGACTCAGGGGTATGAGATTTTAGGACCCTCTCCTACTATATATGAGAAATTTTATGATGCGTTCGTCGGGGGGCTGCTCTGGTTCTGGAAACATCTCTATCTCTGCCTGGCTCTGATTGCCTCCGGATCGATTTTGTATCATTTTCGTTTCGTTTTCACTGATATTCTGCTGACAAGGTGGTTCTATGTTTTTGAACCCCGCGATATCAGAAAATTAGTTCTCCGTACACTATGGCTCATTGAATTACGGATGCGGTGGACCGGTTATCGACGACCGGAGTCAACTACGATCAATCGATGGTTTCAACAAACGTCAGAACATATTACAGCGAGTTCACAGTCATTAAACGAACTCTCTTCGTATGCAAACTGGGCAACCTATTGTCCGGATGCTTCAAAAAATATTTCTGAAGAAGAGCTCAATCACATAAAACATTGTTGTTTTCAGGTCATCCAGGAAGCACGTTGGAAGAAAACTTGAATGTGAATGCGGGAAAGAGACTTTACAGCAGGAATGTTGAATATTTCATTTTATTATTGATTTTTTTAAATTTGATCGAGTGTTGCAATGTCAGCGATGATGAGTACAGATTCACAAACTAATTTGGATCAGGAGTTTGGTTGTATTAACCGGCTTCGTGAAACTCTCAACCACGCGCTAAAAGGGAAAGCGGAAGTCGTTGATCACGTGATTGTATGTCTGTTGGCTCGAGGTCACTTATTAATTGAAGATCGCCCCGGTCTTGGCAAAACCATGTTAGCTAAAGCGTTGGCCAGTTCCATTGGAGGTAAATTTGCGCGAGTTCAGTGTACTCCCGATTTATTGCCGAGCGACATTACCGGGTTCAATATCTTTAATCAGAAGACACATGAATTTGAGTTTCGCACCGGTCCCGTTTTCTCTGACGTGATGCTCGCTGATGAAATCAATCGGGCCACACCAAGGACACAAAGCGCCTTGCTGGAGGCGATGGCTGAAAGACAAGTGACTGTGGATGCAGTGCGCTATGAACTCGCACAGAATTATTTTGTCATCGCAACCCAGAACCCGATCGATCAACATGGCACCTATCCGTTACCTGAAGCTCAACTTGACCGTTTCTCAATGAAACTGAGTATTGGCTATCCGGGCGAAACGGATGAATTGAAGATGCTCGAGAATGCTATAGATGACAAGTCAGAATCTGATAGCGATTGCGAACCTTTATTTGAAGAATCACAGTTATTTCGCATTCAGAAACAGGTGGCTTCACTTCCCGTGATTAGTTCCGTCCAAAAATATTTGATCAAACTTGGACAGGCTACCAGAAATCATCCGGAAATCTCTCTGGGCTTGAGTCCTCGGGGTTTATTAATGTGGCAGAGAATTGCTCAGGCGCGTGCGTTTCTTAACCAGAGACAATATGTGATTCCAGACGATTTTATTGAGACCGCAGTTCCTGTTTTGGATGTCAGGCTGGGCGTTGATCACGAAGATTCCATACCGGTCATCGAGGGAATCATGGAATCAACCAGTGTTCCGAAATATGAAGTCCCGGCTCAGTAACATACAATACTGATTTTCCTGCGGTGACAATTGGCACCTCAAGATGAAAGACTTGCAGAATGAACGGTCCTAATTCTTATTTATCACTACCATTTTTATTTTTTGCTATCGTTGTTCTCGCAGTTGGATGTGAAGATTCTGGAGCTCCCGCGGTCACCACTGATATGCATGAGGACTTCGATCACACGCACAAACACGCGCATGGGGAAGGCAGTGAACATGAGCACGAACATCAGGACGGGTTCGAAGGATCTCATGCTCATCCTCACTCCCATAGTCACAGACATGGTGAGCCGCTGTTTGGTGGGAAAATTACTTCGATAGGGCACTCACATCACAAGGGAGGAGAAGCGCATTACCACGCAGAAGTCATGCCCGTGGTGGATGGAGTCATCACCTTTCACCTGTTAACGGAAACTGCCGACGGTAAGTCAAAAAGTTATCCGGTGGAAGAGAAGGAAATTTTATCGTTGATTAATGAGGTCAACGGAGAGCCGATTCGAGCGAGTGAACTTGTATTTGCTTCCAAAGACGATCAAAGTCCGTCTTCAACGTTTGTTGCGACCATCCCGGATAAATTCAGTGAGAGCCAGAAGTTGCTGATTGTGATTCCCAAGATTACTTTAGGCGGAGAGCGTCTCAATTTTAGTTTCACTGTTGATCAGAATAATGAGAGCAAGGAAACGCAACAGACTGATTCAGAGCCGGATTCACCTCAGCCGGAGAAGGCAAAGTGAAACACTGGTTTTTAATTGCCGACGGTCCCGGTTACACGGGATTTCTCACCGATTTCAACACGACATTTTGGAGTGGTGCACTACGTGTTGCTGAAGCGATGGTTGCCGCAGCACCGTTTCTGGTGGCAGGGGTATTCGCGGCAGGAATCCTTCGTGGAATGGTGGGGGCCGATCGCACCCGTAAGATCCTCGGGGTAGGTCATTGGACGGGGCCCTTTCGTGCGTGGGCACTTGGAATCTTGTTACCGATTTGCTCATTGGGCGCATTACCCGTCGCTCGAGAGTTACGTCGAGCAGGGGTTCCCAGCGGAACAGTACTCAGTTTTGTTCTTGTTGCCCCAGTTCTCAATCCTGTATCGATTATATACGGACTCAGTCATATTACCCCCATTATGTTGGTCTATTTTGGAGTTGGTACATTTGTCGTTTCTGTCGGCATCGGACTCATTTGGAATCGCGTGATAGCAGATAATCAGGATGTAGAGCCGGAACAGATCGAAAGAGCGCCACGTGATAGCGTAAACCGTTTGCTGGTGGTGGGCGATACGGCAGCAAGAGGACTCGTAGGACCAGTTTTTATTGACTATGGACTGGCGCTTCTGGCTGTTGGTTTCCTTGGAGCCTTCCTGCCGCATGGAATTTTACAAACGGGTCTGACACGCGACAATGCGTTGGCGCCAATCATCATGGGACTGGTTGCTATTCCGGTTTATGTCACTCCGACAGAAGTGATGATGCACTTTGGTCATATCGTCCAGGATGGTTATTCGCTGGGTGCTGCTTTTGCTCTGATCCTTCTTGGGGCGGGTGCGAACGTAGGAGTAGCGAACTGGCTTCGACGCGACTATGGGCTGAAACCGTTAATGTTGTTCGTATCACTTCTCATCGGTTCTACACTTGTCATTGGTATAACCGCCGATCGCACGCTCATACACGGGAATGCGACTACCACCGATCATACTCATGCCTTTGATCCGTTTACTCGGTTGGCGAATGTCGAATCAGCTCAGGCAAACCTGGTATGGGTCATCAAAAAAGTCTCTAAAACCATTCGCACTGATGAAGCCTACGGGTTGGGGCTATTACTGATTATTATCTTCGCAGGCCTTATTTTAAAAATATCCGGGAAGCGACTTAGTGTCGAACATTTACTGGAAGATCAGCAAGACGAATCTGAAGAATCAAATGAGTTAACAAATCCTAAGTGGGATCCCGCCCTCACACCTGCTCAGCTTGTTGTCGCTGGTGCATGTTGTGTGATCAGTCTCGCCATTGTGGGATTGTACCTGTTTTACCCCTCATCTGACAGTCTTTTTGATGACATGAATACGATTCGCACTTATGTCTATGATTCGGTAAAGCAGGAGGATGTCACCGAAACAAAGCGACGTTTAAATCAGTGGAGAACACATGCCGGGAAGCTATCAACCAGTGTGCTGATTCGCACCGGATCGGTTTCAGCCAAACGGCGCGAGTGTGTCGACGAGGTACTCTATAGCCTTGACACTCTGGAAAACCATGTCGCGTCTGGAAAATTTCAGGAAGCGAAGTCATTACTTGTCTATGTCGATAAAGTCTATCGTCAATGTCGATCAGAATTTAAAAATAATCCTTAATAGAATATACATCAGTCTTTTTTTAAGAGACAAAGGAATTCAAATGCCTTTTAAAAAACAAAAAATGAAACGCAAAGGTTTTACCATCATTGAATTGTTGGTAGTCATTGCTGTGATCTCAGTATTAATCGCGTTATTATTACCTGCCGTTCAACAGGCGCGCGAAGCAGCCCGGCGTGCGGCTTGTAAAAATAATATGAGACAAATTGGGTTGGCGTTCCATAACTATGAGTCGACTCACCGCGTTTTTCCTCCAGGGTATATTCACAAACCTGGTCCCGCCGGATCAGCAGCGGCAATAGCCAATCATGCAGGTCTTGCCTGGGGATCGATGATTCTTCCACAACTCGAACAGGCAAGTCTGTATCAACAATTTGATTCCCATGTTCCTGTATGGGATGCGGTGAACCTCGTGCCTCGGGAACAGCATCTTCCCATCTTTCTTTGTCCTTCTGATCCTTATTCCGCCGGTGCTTATGTGGTCCGGGATGATTCAGTCACTCCGATTGAACAATACGCGGCAGCCAGCTACGCCGCCAACTGGGGGCCTTCCAATGCCACAGTGAATCTTGATGATACTCCACTTCAAAGTAGAGGCGTTTTTTATCGCAATAGCAGTACTCGTGTTCGTGATATTGCTGATGGTCTCTCGAATACACTCGCATTGGGTGAGAGAACAAATGGCCCACTTCCCACCAGCAATCCAAGTGCTGGGGGGCATTCAGCCTTTGAAAATGCCTGGTCGGCTGCTGTTCGGGAAATCACCGATTATGCAGACGATCATGGGCATATGGTTTTGTTTGAAACTCAATTTCGTCCCAATCAAATCGATGGTGATGATAAAGGGCTTTCCGCTCCTCATGAAGGAATTTGCCACTTTGTTCTCTGTGATGGATCTGTTCGTGCCATCAGCGAAAATATCGACGCCTCGATTTACAACGGCCTCGGCACCCGGGCTGGAAGCGAAGTGATTGGAGAATATTAAATATCGATCGAACATCTTGTCAATCATCGACTTACCAACGCCGATTTTTTAGTCTTCATACCAGACGTCGAATCAAAACTTCTTTAATCGTAACGTGAAGTCTTCGGCGAACTACTTATCCTGAGACGAGTATCAGATAAAGACGCACGGCCTTGGTTCAGATGATTCATTCATAATTGTGTAGGAGCATTACGTTCGATTTCACTCGCCATCGGTTAATTATTCCATTTGAGGGCGCTGTCTGGTGCAATGTCTTGTTGAGCGGCAGCACCATAAGGCGGTGTCAACGATGTTGGCTATGCGAGATCTCCAAGCCTCTGGTACGCATCCAGCAATCGCTGAGCCAGGGGCGCCAACTCCGGGTCCGCACCAAGCAGATCGAATTCAGGATCTTCCGGAAGCGGGTCCGCGACGACCCAGCGGCGCGAGAACAGCCAACGTCCGTCGACTTTGAGAACTTCATCGTCGTAGCGCCCCAGGAAGGCGAGCTTGTAACCCTGCCGCGTCGTAAAGGTGACCACGGTGGTCGACTGTCCCGTAGCGCGCTGTCCACTTGAGTCGATCTCGAAGAGCAACGATGTGTTGAGATGCCGCGACCCTAGCTCTTTGTGAACTTGCCCATATGCTGCGATCTTGTCTCGTCCGCGCAAGGCAACATCACCGAATCCAAACACTGCCTCTTCGGTGAAACAGTCAGCCCAACCTTCGATGTCGTGGCGATCCAAAGTCAGCGTGTACCGCGCACACAGCTCGTGAATCTTTTGTTTCTCGACCCAGATCTCTAATTCAGTCATTGCAGAGCCTTTCGCTTTCTCGACTTCTCGAACGCTGCCTAACTTGAATTAGACTGAATGACTTCAATATAACCCAAGAAGGGTAGAATCAGTGAAATGCTGTTTTACCAGGGAGGAATTGTCAAGAGAAAAGTGAAGAAGTTGCAATCATTAAAAATATTAGGCTGAATGAATCAAACAAAGGTTCCAGGAACCAAAAACGGGTCACCTATCCCTTTTTTGCCAGATCAAGAAAGACGATGTGCGACGGGTTGCCGACAGCGGCATAGTGGTTGGTGAATTTCAATTTGCCCGTGTTCTTGACTACTTGGAAGACGGCGATGTTATCTGCCCGTTGGTTGCAGCAATACAGGAATCGCCCTGTGGGATCGAAACTGAAACTACGTGGATAATCTCCGCGTGTCCATTCTTCACCGATGTAGGTCAGTTTGCCCTCTGAACCAACAGAAAAGATTCCGATGCTGTCATGCAAACGGTTACCTGCATACACAAACTTGCCATCGTCGGAAACCAGAATTTCTGAGCAAAAGTTGCTTCCCACAAATTCGGCTGGCAGCGTGGAAATCGTTTGCCGTGGCGTCAGCGTTCCCGCTTTCGAGTCATAATCGAACAAAACGATGGTCGAACCTTCTTCTTGAATAGAATAGAACCAACGCCCATTGGGATGAAAATGGAAATGCCGAGGGCCATCGCCGGGAGGGAGCGAGACTGAGGGTGGATCATTCGCAGTCAGTTTTCCCGTTTTTTCATTGAACTTCCAGATATAGATTTTATCTAAGCCCAGATCGACATGCAGGACAAAACGGCCTGAAGGATCGCTTTGAATCATGTGCGCGTGTGTTCGATCATGTCCGCTGATGGCAAAGCTGCCTTTCGGCGCGTTTGTTGCCGTTGTCGGACCAATTTTTCCGGCATCGTTTTTAATGTCAGTCGCCTCTCCCAATCGACCATCTTCCAGAATGGGAAGCACTGATATAGATCCTCCAAAATAGTTTGCGATCAATAGAAAACGACCGGAAGGATGGATACTCACATAAGTAGGACCTGCTCCACCAGAATCAACGGTGTTGAGTGCCTCCAAACTTCCATCTTGTTTGTTGATTTTGAAAGCGCTGACGGAACCATGCTTTTCTTTTCCCACACGATCAGTTTCATTCGTAGAATAAAGCCGCGTGCCTTCTGCATTGACGGCCAGGCAACTTGGGCTTGTCCCCATCGGATGAATGCCGGCAGGTGTCATAGCTCCGGTCTCTCGATTCACCTTGAAAAGATGAATTCCACGACCATTACCAGGTGGCAAGTCAACTTGAGTTTCTAACACATCCTTTAAAGGAGAACTGAAGGTGCCGACATAGGCCATCAGCGGCTTCTCCGTATCATTCGATTTTGCCTGAGCCAGCCCAGCAACAAGTGGAATTGCACTCGACGACATGGCAACAGAAGTTTTAAGAAACGAACGGCGAGATTGATTGGGAAGATTCATGAGGTTTTTCTAAATGAGTAAGGGAATGAGAACAGATCAGTCAGATAATTCTATTTTGAACGGTAGAAGTCTGGAATTCAATCGAAGGGAATTCCTACTGCATCGTCAACAGTTTTGCTGCTGCCATCCTGAGTATCTCAAGTCCCGAAGCTGACAGCCGACCATAGGCGGTCGTACCCGCATCCGCTTCATTGGTTTTGGTAACCTGAGCGTTTAGATTCACGAATTGATTAACAAAGCGCCGCATCTGATCCTGAGTCCAGCCTCGTTGTTTCTGAAGCAGGTTGAGATACTCGATCAACTGCTGTGCATCGCGATAAGCCTTCAATCGCATCGAATGCCGAATGACGGTTTCGTTAGCAGCGTTTTTGTCGAAGATGAACAGACCCAATTGGTCCGCTTTTTTCAATGCACTCCCCGATTTATTGACCGTCTGCCAGGGAACAATGCCAGTTGCTCCGTCCTGCCAGGCATCCAGTGCCCAGGCCTGTACGTTGCGGTTTGTTTCATTGACGTGATTTGATGTCCCGTAAACCCAAACCTTCAAGCCATCACGCTGCATGCGGTCTGTTACCAGACGACGATAATTCTGAAACGCTGATGTTGACACAACCCAGAAATCATCGCGTCGATCCAGTTGACCACGGCAGTATTCCGGACGAGAAATATCAATGCGATAATTGATCTGAACTTCCGGTGCAATACGGCCACGGTCGGTCAGCTCTCCATAGAACTGCAGCGCCCGGTAATCCCAATAGCTTGCCGGTTCATCCAAAATCCACGGCGCTTTGGTCTTCTCGTTGAGAGATCCCTTATTGTTGAAGTAGACTTGAAAGCCGGTTTGCTTCCATCCTTTGGATTCTGCAAGTCGAGCAAAGTCCTGCAGGATGTTGACATACGTCTGAGCATACACGGGCCGATCAGCAAACGATTGATATGCGTCCGGATTGCCGTTGAAGTAGGCTCGACAATTCAACGGCCAGCTTTCGTGAAACGTCAGGTAGAAGCCTGGTGCCGGAATCGGACCACGATGACCATCTTTGAACAGTGAACCATCAATGTACGGCCCAAAAGCTTCCACAAAATCGTCCCAGTATCCGACTTTAGAACCCGGTTGAATACCATCGTACCGTTTATTGTCCATCCGTCGACCGGAACGCAAACGCATATCGAAATTACTCTTCCTCGCTCCCGGTGCTGCGGTATGGTGTGAGTAATGCAGGATGTTTGAGTGGACTCGATGATCGTACGCAATTTGTTGCAGCGCATAGTAATCGTTGACATGATCGGGCAACCCATAGCTATTCATCTCGCAGAAGAATGACGCTTGGCGAGGCAAAGCAAAGGGAAGAACTTTGATCATCAGCGGTACGACACGTCCGTCGGAAATGGTGATCTTCCCCCGGCGAAGGCCTGGTGAAGCATTGAAGGGAATATAAATATCGGCTACAACGGAGCGGTCAGTATCGGGCTTGAGTGAAATGGAATCAGGTAGCGGCAGCAGTGGATCGGGAATCGAGCGGCCATTTGCCGGAACGTAAACAGCTTGATACAAATCGATCCGAGGCTCAGGTTCGTCCAGTTGGACTTTGACGGACACTTTTTTACCTGTATCGCCTCGCAGCAGTATCTGAAATCCAATTACTTCGCCGGCAGCGGCTGTGAGCTGAACGCGCCGACCGTCGAAGATTGCGTTGTGAGTCCGGTAATCTCTGGGAAGTTTACCGACAGACTTTCCTGAAGCGTCATATTTGTCCGTGACCGGAATCACACTCAGACCAGCAACGGGTGAGGAATGCGCTCGTGCAAAGGTCACCCTTGGTTTATCGATCAAACCGGATTTCAGAACCACACTACGAAGCACCGCAGGCTTTGAACGCTGTCCTGTACGATTCAGTGTGACGACCTTGATTTCATACGGCCGATCTGCCGCGATCGATGAAGGGAGATCTCGCAGTGGAATCGATTGCTCGTGACCATTCCTCACAAGCGGAATATTGTGTCGGCCAAGCAGCTTACCATCGATGGTGACTTCGTAAGCAAACCCATCACGCAGGGGAGACTTCAGCATTAGTTGCGCTGAGGTACTATCCGCTGAAACCAATCGTAACTCTGTCGGAGCATCTGGAACTGCATCAACCTGATCGTCAAGCTCAACCATCAAGTATGGCTTCTTCCCAGATTGTTCATGCGCAAAGATTGTTGGATTGCGTCGCGTATCTGCACTATGTTCGTGAAGAGCCAGCCCATGAGCAACACCAATCGCCATTGCATGAATCATGTCGGGTGGCACGTCCCAATAATACTTGCCATCACGAATTTTTGAATTTGTATTGTGTACCAACGTAAATCCGTTACCACCACACACCGCTGGGAACCGAGCTCCCTTATAGCCCCAGCCTTTAATGCCATCCATTCCTGCGGTCAAACCGTTTGAACGTTGTTCATCCCAAGGTGTGGCGATTGTGGAAATAGTTACACCGGAAATCGTCTCTTTCCCCTGTAGACAAACCAGCGTGGCGTTTTTCACTCGTTTCCCCGCGATGGCAGAGGTGTCAAACGCCATGGCAACCATATGCTGGTTGCCTTTGATACGAATCCGCCCCTGCTGTCCGGCGTTCAGCTCCCACTCTCTATCAACCATAACAATCGAGTTGTCTTTGGTCACCGGCAGTTGAATCGGATCTCCTGCGATAGCATCTGTTATGATGAGCAACGATATTGAGAGCAGAGTAAACAGGGATCGCATGCTAAAACTCGTTTTTGAAACTGTGATTGATAGTTGTGTGAAACAATGTAGTCTGGCGAACAGGGTCGTCACAACACGTTAAATGAACAGACCTGGAACACCATAACTCAGTAACGATATCGTAAACGACACCCTGCAATGAATCCAGAAAAGTTCCTTGTTAAGCGGTTTTTTTTCGTCTTGCCTTTGGAAGATTGGCAAATCAGACTACAAAAGTCAATCTGCGGGCATTGATCCAGACGAAGGAAAATGTGGTCGATGTGTAGTTTCGCGGTGAGCATCACCATTCCACTCAGTTGGCGTAATAGGTGATCTTGATCGGCTTCATGTCTTCAAGCAGCGGTGTTCGCTCGGATTTGGGAATGCAGTAATCAGTCAGGCTGATCTCCGAGAGGGATGGGTGATCCTTGAGGCGACGGATACCCGCGGGAGTGAGTTTTCGCAGACCGTTTGCCTGAAGGTGTTTGAGTGATGCCATGCTGAGAATCACATCAATGCATCCGTCGTCGACGGTCGTTCCCCAGACAGACAATTTTTCTACAGAAAGCCCTTTCAGAGGCGTCAAATGATGGTTTTTGATGGTGGGGTCACTCAGGATGAGTTCTTTCAGGTTGCTTAGTCCCTTCAAATGTTTGAGCCCATCACCCGCGCCGGATCGCGTTTGGATATTGATCGTCGTGAGTAAATGCAGGTTGGCCAGCGGCGCCATTTCTTGCGGGTCGATCGACGGACAACCGATGTAGACTGACCTCAAACGGCGCATTCCCGACAAATTTACAAGCCCCTTGCCAGTAATGTTCTGGTAGGGAAATCCGAATTGCTCGAGTTGTGTCAGACCCGCCAGTTTGGCCATACCTGCGTCGGTGATTCGTGTGTGAGTCAGTTTCAGATGAGTTAGATGCTTCAGTGAACCCAGTGTGCCGGCAGACTCATCTGTGATCGGGCAATTCATCAGATTCAGAATCCTGAGCCGCGGTAGATTCGTTAGATACCGCACACACTCGTCTGTAATTCGAGCGTCTGGAATCACGAGTTCCTCGAGCTTGCCAAGCTTTGCAAGAGACCACAAGCCTCGATCGGTTAATTGCGTATCGTGTGATATGACTCCTTCCAATTGTGGCAGGTTCTGCAGCAGGGCGGCTCCGCCGTCATTCAATTTCGAGCCCTCGAATACGATGCGTTTGAACCGGGCCAGTCGATTAAGAACAGGTGCTTTGGCGTTGCCTCCGTCTGCAATCGTCATCCCGTTGATCATCTCCGCGAATCGAGGTGATGGATGATACTCCCTGGTCTCGGCCCACTGTCGGAGTTTTTTCGCTTCTGCTATTGCGTTAGCTTCGTACATGGCTTGGTATGTGCCGCAAGTACCGTAGTACGTTCCCTTGACCGCTCCTGCATAGATTGCGGCCTGCCGGTATTGGCCCAGTTCCGCATGCCAGGACTTCAACAGCGTCAGAATTTCGGCGGCAATCTGGTTTGATGGAACGGCAAAAGGAATACTGGTCTTTTCACCCAGGACCTTTTGACCGAGCGGCTCCAGACGTTTGATGGCACCGGTGAGGTATTCGCGTTTCGCTGATCGAGTGGCTAGTGAAATTGTTGCTCTGTACCACGCATAGGGCGTGGCCGGATCTTTGAGAATGGACTCCCAAATGGCAGCGGCGTCCTCCTCTTCGCCCCGTACGTAGGCGGCTTGCGCTTTTTTCAAGCGAGGATCTACAGGTTTCTGCCCCGGCGTATTGACAACACTGACACGCTGATTCTTACCGCTGTTCTCGCTCAGTCGCGTTCGCCAGACGTACCAATTGGGGTACACGTAAACGTAGTGGCCACTGGGTAAATTGTACCCGCGCCATTGCGTGCCCGTGTATTCACCAAATTCTCTGTACGTTGTATGAATCAAATCGTCTTCAGGTGCGGGAATCTTCATAATCAGGTGGTGATACTTGCCGCCGACACTCGCCTTGGCCAGTGCCTGTTCTGCCGACAATGCTTCACTGTTTTCTCGACTCGGTGGATCGCTTGCGGGTTGCGGAATCATCTCGGCAGAGAAGATCACTTGATTCGCTTTCAGGTCAATGACATGACAAATATTCTGACACTCCGTTTGTTCGTATTGCGGAGTACGACGCACGACCAGAATCAGATGTCCGTCCATGACCGTGGCATCGTACGTGCTGACCCAGCCGTCTCGTTGGTCGAGAGAGACCCGCACCTGCGACTGAATCTTTCGCGATGACAGTAGCCTTCGTTTTGCATCGAATTCGTGAAGCTGGATGTCGGGCTGCCCATTACGTTGTTCACCCGGATCCAGGCGCAGGAAACGATCAGATGCGGGATCGTAGGCCATTGGATACGAAACGGACGGAAACCCCGGCGCTTTGGTTTTCGACACCTCGTTAGTGTCGACATGAAACTTTACCAGAAAGACGCTCCGGGTAATCAGAACGAGTTCCCTTCGTTTTGAATCGAACGGCGCTCGCAAGGTATAATCTGTCGCGTCGAGTAAACGCTCCAACTCGCCGGTTTCTGTGTTCACACGACAGAGTCCCTGGTCAACACCATAGACCACGTTCGTTCCGGGAATGAACGTGTAGTTGTAACACCAGGGCATTTCCTGCAGCTGATGACTGATCGGTCCCAGTGGATTGCAACGAACGGCGACGCGCTCGCATTGGTCGTTTCCGTCCTGGCCGGTTGGTGCCTTCAGGAGAACAGCATTGAATTCGAATTGTCGGATCTTCTTGATAACTGCATCGAGATCGGCTGGCAGCGACGAACGATTTTCGCCGGTCGGGGCGGCTCGATACCGATAAACTCCGGCGAGTTCCTTATCCAGCGGGGGAATCGAACTCGGCAGCAACGGCATTGATTCTGGTACGGGCTTCGCGTCGCCAGTGTCTTCATGCTGCCTGCTACAACCGTTCAAGACCAACATCAGGAACAAAATTACCACTCGGGCAAGCTTGACTGCATTGCATGTGCAGGACTGGCGGAGTAACGTGACCATGTTTCGGTGTCCCGACTTCAACAAATTGATGATGGATTTCCCATATACAGACGCCGGAATCTTGTCTGAAGTTCCAGGGAATCAGAAGTCTATCGACAAAAAACCACAATTGATTCAAATTGAGACATGACGATTTCTGGTTGCGGCATTGCTCTGCCACTAAGATATTGCATTCATTTAGACGTCACTCAGACTTGCCGTGGGTGCATCGACTTTGGCAGTATGCGTTCGACTGTAACTCGCATCGGTGAAACGACCGATGAATCGAGCCGACTTCAAGATTTTTCCGAGAAACAGTTAGTTTGCGATTACTGTGAAACAAATGATGAGTATCCCGAACAAATTTCGACGAAAAACCCTTGCTATCATCTTTGGATTCTTTTCACTGCTTACCGAAGACAGTTTCATCTACCTCACTTGATTTGTCCGCAAAATGAGTTGTTAAACAGTGTTCCAGAGTTGGTATGAGTTCATGGAAGATGGAGTGATCGCGATCACTCCATTTGAGTAAACACAAGTGTCGATGAAGCATTCAAATACAGACTGGCTGAGATTTTGACGCTATGGACTGTAGTTAGGACACGACTCTGAGTGATTTGAACGCCCCGCCAAGCGGGACTGTTGCATCTATGTTAAGCCAATCGGTTAGCAGTGATGTATAGATACTGCGGAAGTCGATGGTCGATTTCAAATCGCCATCTTGAAGGTCTTCAAGTGATGGATACTTGCTGAGCACACCTGCGTTAACCATTTCACCTGCGATGAATACCGGACCGGATGTCCCATGATCAGTTCCAACCGAGGCGTTTTCTTTCACACGACGCCCGAACTCACTGAATGCCATAACCATGATGCGATCGCTGAAACCCGCCTTCTTGATATCAACCAGGAACGCTTTAAGGGAGCGACTGAACTCAGCCAGTAGACGTGCGTGTGTATTCTTTTGCATGGAATGTGTGTCGTAGCCAGGTTGCGAGACATAGAAAATTCGCGTGCCACTATTCAGTCGAATGATACGTGAAATCAGATGCAGCTTGCGTGCCAGTCGATAATTCGGATAGCCCCCCTTGTCGAAGGACCGATTTTTTGTTGATTCTGCGAATTGTTTTGCGGCTGTGTAGGAAGAATTGACGGTGCTTTGCACAAATGACTGTAGATCGTCACCAGACACGGGTTTATCGGGCGCGGCAAGATTCGAAACCAGCATGAATTCCTCTTCCTTGTTCAAAGCAATGGAGTTAGTTCGCCGGCCAATGATCGCAGCAGGAATAGTACTATCTCCGACAAAAACAGCATCTGGTGTTGCGTTGCCAGATTTCTGTTGCTGATCACACGCGCGACCGATCCATCCCTGACCAGTGTGGTCGGTAGGATCTAAACGTGCGGAATGCCAAATCGCCATGCTGCGGAAATGAGATCTGTTTGGGTTAGGATAGCCAACTCCGGGGACGATGGCCAGTTGATTGTTGTCGAACAACTTACCCACATCTTTCATTCCGGGATGGAGGCCCAAAGAATCGTTGAGCTTGATGATCTCTTTTTTATCGATACGCAGCTTGTCGCGGTACTTGGCGTAAATCTCATCGGCGAAAGGGATCACAGTATTGAGACCGTCGTTGCCACCGTCGAGTTGAATGACGACGAGAATCCGATCGTCCTTACTTGCTTTTGAGGCATGAGCGGTCTGCGAAAGGAACCCAGGGATGAAAGGAGACAGCGACAGTAAAGACGATTGGTTCAGAAAGCTTCGTCGATTCAGCATGACGGTTTCCTTGTTTTCGTTATTAATGTAGATGCGCACGAAATCCCGTTAACAGTTTCAGAACACAGCTGGCTTCGCGCGAATCAGTTGTTGGATTGGTTGATTCTTTCGCTGGAAGATCAGTCGCACCACCCAGCAAGAGTGTTTTCATCATCTTCTCGAACGTGTCGTCTTTTTTGGCGGAGTGTTTCTTTGCCAGTTCCTGCAGATCGGAAACGTAGGCTGGTCGATACACTTCACCGGAAACCACAGCAGCCGCGTAGTTGGCTCGGGCGATGACAGTGCGTGTTGTCAGCCATGTTCGGTGACCTGGCCAGCCAGCGACGTTCGGTGGATAGAACAAATCCAGACCCATTCGTTGTAACCACTCACTCAATGCGAGCGTACTAGGCGGTTTGTCAAACAGTTCAAGTGCACGCAGCGGAGCGATCAGGAATGACAACGGGTCACAAATTCGCGAATTGATGTTCGTGTCGGAAAAGAACAACTGGGATCGAAGGATTGTCTCGACCGCTTTGCCGATATCCAAATTTGTTGTCCGGAGTTGAGATGCAAGCTCGTTGTATGCTGTTTCGTTGACGACGCCTTCGCTGAAGAACTCGCCGATCAGTCGACTAGCCAGCCGTTTAGCGGTTGCGGGGTTCTGAAGCAGAACATCAGCAAGTTGATCCGCGTTGAACGGACCTGTCTTAGTCAGAATGGTTTTCTGGCCTGCATCATGTCGATGGGAATCGAAATGGAATTGTCCCTCTTTCACGGTGAGACCGGTAAGCGCGCGGGCAGCGTTCTTGACGTCAGATTCAGAGTAGTTGCCAATGCCGAGTGTGAATAGTTCCATAAGTTCCCGGCCCAGGTTTTCATTTGCATGTCCGCGGCGGTTTGATGACGCATCCAGCCAGATCAGTAATGCAGGGTCGCGTAGCATGGCGTGCAACAGGTCGCCGAATGGAGCTGTCGCGTGTTTCCGAAAAGTATCATTTTGCAGCTTCATTAACGACAGATTATTTACTTTCAGATTGCTGGTGGCGAAGTGGTTGTGCCACATCAGCGTCAATCGCTCTTGTAATGGGGCGGGTGTGAAGAGTACACGATAAATCCACCAGGCTTTGAGCCGTTCCACGTTTGGCTGCTCAGTGGCAGCGTTGCCGATGAGATTAGCGAGACTCGTGAATTCATCGGGAACACCATCGGCACGAACTTCATCAGAGAGAACCCGGGTGACCGCGTCCTGCGGCTTGCCAGTCAAATCGCGCTGTAGTTCTTTCCACGTCGCCCCAAAAACGGTGCGACGGTGAAGATGGGCGGCACGGCTTGGCGTCCACGGTTGCTGTGGTGTTGGTTGATACAATTGCCAAGTTCTCATAGTGGTATTCTACTGAATATGGGTATCTATATTGCTTAATTTGGCTTCGATCAATTTAATCTTTCGTGTTTGAATCCGATGGCACATCCTCGACTATATCGGAGGCCAAGTCTGAAATGACAGGTTCTCGTTTCGCCTTCAAATTCGACCATCGTTCAGCATCCGGATCAAGTATCAGGTCACCAAGATCAATATTCTTTGGTTTCGGGTTCCCGAGTTCCTCCATAACGATAAAGTACTTGTCCATTTTGGTGAGGATTTTGTAACTTGTCCCAGTGGGCAATGGATAATCGAATCGACCATCTTTGTCTGTTTGGGTCTGAGGCAGCGATCCACCCATAAAAGGGTCGTTCTGATGTCGAGTTTCGAGTGCTACATTCGCCAATGGTCGGCCTTCTGGGTCAACAAGCCGGCCTTTGAGCCGACTGGGTGGGAATAACTTAACAGTGAAATGAGTCTGTCCTTTCTCTGGAATCAGACGAATGAATCGCATGAGCTTTTTGGTGTTGTCGGAGAAGTACATCGGGCGAATGACACCGATCGCAAGACCTGTTACTTCGGCCTGGTCATCCTTGATCATCTTCCCTCCCATGTTGCTGCTGAGTCCATTGCCGATGAGTCCCTTGACTGGATCTCCCCCTGGATCCACGAAGTTCATGGTCATCGACACGCCTTCATCAACGTGCATGTCTAGTGTAAACTCAGATAGATCAACTGGAACATCAATTTCTTTCAGGGAGTGGAATAGAGAAGGGACGAGGTGATCAGAAAGCACAACTCCCAACTCACTCGGATCCTTTCCTTGAAACGCTTCAATTTTATCTGCACCAAAACCCGTGATATATTCTCCCGATTTTATTGTTGCGGCAATTACACCACGACCGGGAATGACCGGAATTTCAAAGTAACCATCTTTGTTGCTGTAGTACCGGGTGTCGCTATTACCCATTAAACGTACCGATCCATCGGAGTATCGATGGTATTTTTCGCAATTTTCGTTTTTCATATAAGGTGCGTAGTAGATTTCTGCTAATGCAATCGGGGCGCCGGTTGCTTTGTTTGTGAGCCTCCCCTTGGCCATCACTGCACGCCGTAGCTCAATATTTAGTTCAATTGGATTCACACCATCACCACGAGGAACGGGGAGTAAATCGGTTTCGATATAAGGTAGCTTACCCGGACGCACTGCAAGGTTGTTTCGTTCGTATCTGCGTGTTCCCACTGGGGGAATGGGAAGCCCCTCGATACGGTAACGTCCCTTTTCGTCAGTAGTTGTTGTGATGTAGCCTGTGTGAGACATCGTCGTTCCATATATTCTCCCGACAGCAACCGGGATGCCAGCCAGAGGGCGTTTGGTTTCGATATCACGGACGACGCCATATACAGGAACACTTGGCTGAGTGATAAAATCGAACGTTCGACCGTAGTACGCCCCAGTTCTGCTTAATTTTGTAGAATGGTGTCCATAGACTGTTTTCATGTCGCGAGCAAGGACGTGAATGATCGTGTCGGTGAGGCGTTTATCCTTGATTCTCAGAATCACAAGGTCGTTTTTCGCGGCTAATCCCGACAGTTCGAAAATACCCGAACGATTCGTGACGACAGGTTGAATACACTGCTGAGGCAGTTGAAATTCAGCGGCAGGAACGGGAAAATAGGCACCTTGAGAGACTGGCCCTCCCCACATCGTTGCACGGTTATCCGATTTTGCAAGCGGAACTTTCGATGTCTGTTGAATCCAGGAGTCGAGCCTTGATGCATCCGGACGGTTGACGCGGAAGACCGACACACTTGCACCTTCAACAGGTTGGCCTTCGATGGATAGTAACCGCCCGCGAATCGTGACAGCAGAGCGAAGTTTTACATTAAGCGACTGTTGCAAAAAGCCAGGCGAAATGAATTTCTTGCCTTTAATGATGTGACCTGACTGTTCGGCTCCGAATGTTGAGTAGGCGTAATTCGGTGCAGAGACAACAAGGAGCGTCCACCACATATGGCTCTTAGGAAGGCGCTTCCAACTCGCATGATTCTTAGTCTCCCGTATGACTTTGTCTTTGGCAACAGTTTGATCGAAGCGACCTTTACCATCAACTTTGAACTCGGTGAGTAGGGTTGAGGGATTACTTCCGGCGTACCATTTCGGAAACTGCATTCGATACAGACGAACTTTTGCGTTAGGGATTGGTTCAGCATTAGTGTCGGTGACTTGGCCGTGAATGCGGACTGTTTCTGTGTCGATCGTCGGAGCAGTAGAAGTAGCAGCAGTTATAATCGGTTCTTGATCGGACGTAGCGATTGCGGAAGAAGCTGGCCGGATGGCCGCTGCAGCAGTGATGACAGGGATAGCAATCAGTGCGATGGCTGTTGCGCTACGCCAGGACAGGTGTTGTGAGAGAGGTCTTTTGAAGTCGAGAATTGAGGCAATTCGCGATTCCACGTTTGATCCACGCGCCATTGATACACCTGGCTGTACTCGTTGACCGCAGCCAGATGTAAGCGATGTCGCCACTTCCAGAAGATGTCGGGCGTACCTGATACGATCGCCGATGTGATCGATGGCGGCATCATCGCATGCTTCTTCCGCCAGATCCGACAAACGACTGCGCAACCACCACGAAACCGGATGAAACCAATACAGACATCGATTGAGTTCCGCAGCCAGTGTCACAAAGAAGTCACGTCGGGCAACATGGGTGAATTCATGCGCAACAATGGCACTGAATTTTTCGGGAGCCCATGTTTGCCAATCTTCCGGTAGAAGCACCGTTGGCCGTAACCATCCAACGGTCACTGGCACGAGCACTTCGTTACTTTCGCGGATGGCTGGTAGACGCCGCAAGAGCGCTGTTGGCAGTTTGGCAAGGCAGTCTTGAATTCGTGGTCCAGCTACAATCACACTGCGGTGCAAGAGTTGTGAGGACGAGTAAAGCCCAGCGAACAGTCTTAATGCGAATGTGAGACTCACGGCGATCCAGAGTATAAAGAGCAGACTGGGTATAGTCCAAAGTATAGGCGAGGTTCCACCATTTGAAACGGTTGCTGTTGTGTCTGCGACCTCCTCGTCCTGCGATGTCGATTGTGGCATGCTCCCTGACAGATTGACTGATAAACTGGCTGACACATCACGATTCTCAAGTGGACTATTTTCATTTGAGACGATGTGACTGGTTTCGTTGATGGCAACCTGAGTAGGCTCGAGAGGAGCTTGTTCAATCGTTGATTCCCTGTTGGTCCAACCGGCCGGGATCGATAGTGGAATGGTTGGAAGAACCAGAGCCAGCAGTGGCAGCAATAACATGCCCGCCAAAACACCAGACCAGACTCGATGCCGAACGTTGGAGTCTCGCAATTTGAACAATTTCAGAGAGGTTCCCGCAATGACCACCAGCAGCAGGGATTTGGTTGAAATATCCAGCAGGAACAGCATCCATTGATTCGAGATCTGAAACATCGAACATCTCCGATCAGGTTAATATCAACTTCGGCAAAAGAAAAGCTTTCGCCTGTCGGCTCACTCATCTAATTACGCTTCGTGCGTTTCGGTTTTTTCTGCTTTGCCTTTTTTTCTTCAGTTGCTGCAATCTGATTAGCCAGTTCCTGCAAACGTTCGGAAGAGATTTGTTTGTCGTCGACAAGCCCCACCAGCAGATTCTCAACAGACCCTGAACAGAATTTGTCCACGATAGATCGGACAGCCGAAGTCGCAACATTGGTTTGCTCCAAAGCCGCTCGGTAAATGTAAGTCCGCCCCTCTACGTCGTGCGTGACATACCCCTTTACTTCAAGTCGCCTCAGCAATGTGCGAATAGTCGACGCCTTCAGGCCATGCGTCCCATCCATTCGCTCACGGACATCTTCACCTGTCATTGGCTGACCGTCCCAGACGATCTGCATTACTGCATTCTCAAGTGGACTGAGTGCTGGTTGTTTGCTGTTTGACTTTGCCATGACCGCTTTTCCGATGCGTCTTATACAATCCATTGGTTACATAATGTAGTGTTACATATTGTAACATTAAAAAGTAGCAGTCAAGAGCATGTGATGGATTTTCGAATATTTCCTGAAATTGTTTCTAGAGAGGTGTGGTATAGCGTCGCATCAATCGTTGATTAAATCGTACGTGCTGAAGACCGTTCAGTCGGAAATTATTTGGTCGATTTAGCATTCGCAAAAAGGTATGGGTTCTCGGGATGCATACGGAGTCCGTTTTATAGATGAGCTGATCACTAATAGGGGGGCTGAACTTTCACGAAAGATCAACGATTATTTTTCGGTTATCTTTAAACGCAACAGTTACGGCAACTAGACCCTCAAAGATTGCGATTCACTCAGCGCAAACGGTATCGAGGGTTACTTGACCAGGCCGTCCGAATCGGGAACGGGTTCTGACTCTTCGTTGAGATATCGGTACAATGTGTCGATCGATGGTGTGTCAATACCCGCTTTCCGTATTAATTTTCGGAACTCATCGGCGAGGGTCTTCATTTCGTCCCGTGCCTCAACTGCGTGACCGAGTTTGATGCTCGCTGTCTTGTTTTCGAGCATGCTTCTCATCAATAGGAGGAGTAGCGGTTCAGGAAGCCATTGGAATAAACGGTGCTTTTTTGGCGTGATCGGGACTCCGATCTTTGAGAGGACTTTGTAACCCTCACGAATTGCTCGCAACATAAGCAGGAGGGCATCGTGGTTGCGAGTCAGCCTGTGTATGTTTAAGGCGACCATATACAGAGCGTTGGCCGTGGGACTGATCTCAGCGGCATGGGTCTTGAGCCATGCATCCATATTTGCACAAATTGACACGGGAAATCCGGCTGAGCGAAATGTGTTGGCGATCGCTTTAATGCGCGGTGACTGGCTGCCCTCGAGCTCGCCGATCGTCGTCGGCTGCTCTTGCTGTGAGAGAATGTGGTATCGGATGCTATCGTTGTGCATTACTGAGGCGGCTCCTGGAAAGCCTAAAAGCACTCGTGCATGACCAAGAGCCTCGACCATTTCCCCAGCACCAGCGGCATTGTTGCCGAAAAACATCATGCTGGGTGTTTGACGGTTTTGGGCCAGAATCGGCAAAACCTCCTCAACATGATTCTTGGGCAAAATGACCAGCACAAGATCGTATGCATCTCCAGGGTCCAGACATGCGACCGTTTTAACTTTGGTTGTGGTCTGTTTCCCACTGCTGAATTCTTCGAGAAGAATCCCCCGTTCACGGATGTCATCCAGACGCTTACCTCTCGCCAGGAGGGAAACGTCCTCTCCCGCTTCTTTCAGTAAGGCCGCATAAAGACTTCCTATGTTACCGGCACCGTAAACCAGGATTCTCATGGTGCTTCAACCTTATCAGTGTTACCAGATACCCGGGATCAGGCGAAAACGCACCCGTTTCGTGTAATCAGTATAGCCCGGTAGTTCTGCTCTGAGTGTGCGATCTTCAAGAGCCGTGCGGATCATGACCCCAATCACAGAGAGCAGTGCTGGGACGAAAGCCCACGCTGACGCAAGCAGAAATGGTGCCGAGAGTATCCAACACATTAAACCAACATATCCCGGGTGACGTAGATAAGCATAGGGTCCTGTGTCGATCACGCGATGACCACGGTCTGTCTGAATGCGCACCGTCTTCTCGAAAAACGGGTTCACGACCATCGACCAGATGAGTAGAGTCGACCCGGGAACGAAGATCACCAGGCCCAATGGCCATACTGTCTCCGTCAGACTTGAAACGCCATCTCGTTTTTCAAATCCGGCAACAATGTAAATTGCGATGATCACGGGCGCAAACAACAGAGCCCAGATTTTGTCCCAGGTTTTCGTTCCTTTACTGAAACGCATTCGTGCTGCGATTAACTCAGGATTCCAGATTTGCAGGCAGACCCACGTGATTAAAACATTGAGGATGAGGAGACCTATGTAGAGCCAGCCGAGTATCCAGTCCAGTCGGCCCGCGGGAATAAAGAGCAGCATTGCGAAGAAGACTGCCGTCCCTGCGATAGCCAGCCCGATGAGGGCTGGCGACACAGGTGCCAGGGAGTTGGAGCGCGTCTCCAGATCAACCATTTCTGAGTATCCTTCTTTTTCGTCGCTCAATGGAACTGATTGTTTAAACTGATTTATTTGATCGATTCATTCAAATTGTTTCGATTTTTGTACTAATCATTATGTATCGTCCCTCGAAAGTGGAATAGCATTTCTGTTAGACGACCTACTCCTTAAATCGTTTCTTTTGGTCACGATACCAATTCTGACAAATTGTGCGAATGGAACTGAGCCCTATTTAGCAAAAACGTATGAGTTTTGAGGGTACATAAGAAATCCGCTTTATTATTTTTTGAGTAGACTGTCCCGTATTTGACGAGTTTCACTAACAAAACTGAGCGAAAAATTCATGTCGCCAGTTAAAGACATTGTTATTTCGTAAAAAAATATCTTGCATAACTTCTGCTCGGCAAATGATATCTCTCGTCGAGGTCTCTGTAGCCAGCGAAGTTGGTCGAAATCAAGGGCAAGAACTATCGGCTGTGGAATCCAAAAGGAAAACCGAATAAACTGTGAATTGCAGTGCGAGATACCGCGTGATTGCCGGTAAGGAGAGGATGGAATGTGATCTGTGTGATGTGCGCTACGTAACAAATTAATCCACGCAGAAAGAGAGAAACAATGATCCACGGCAAAGAAGTCTCGCTTCGCCCCGCTACCAAACATGATCGCCGTAACATCTATATTTGGCTTACCACATCTGATTTAACGCCATCTATGATGGGACCACCCGCATACCCCGATGTGTCAATCCCGACCTGGGATGAATTCTGCGGTGATTACATGTCACATTTCTTTGACGGATCACAACCAGATCGAGGTCGCTCGTTCATCATTGAAGTAGATGGCCAATCGATTGGGCACATTAGCTATGACGGACTTGATTCTAAACGATCTTTCGCCGAATTGGACATTTGGATGCGGTCCCAAGTGTGCTGTGGTCATGGATACGGAACCGATGCCTTAGTGGCGTTGATGGGCCACCTTTGTGATGACTTCGAGATTCGCAAATGCATTGTGCGGCCTTCGCTCCGCAATCGACGAGCCGTGCGTGCCTACAGGAAGGCCGGATTTCGGTCTTCGGAACTGTCTGTTGAAGAACAGAGTCGAATTTATGGACGTGGGGAGTATTCAGATACGATTACTCTCGAATGCAATATCGTGTCATGACTGGATCATACGACTAAATACGCATCCGAGGCGCGAAGCCGAACGGTGTTCACGAAATGTCGGGAAAACCATCGGAAGTTTGACTCTGCAAAAGTGTGCAGTTAGCATAGACCGTGATTAGAGCCTGGAATAGTTCCAACCTCAACACAAAGGGGATTTCCAAGCTAAAAAGATCCCGTTGCTGGCTGCTTGAGATTCGAGGTGAGAGTTTTCCAGCCCAGGGACACTCTGCATCAATAATCGATCACAGACCTGATCAATCAGCTCTCTATTGAGGAAACAAAGATTGCCCCCAATTAGTATTCTCATACTCGTGTCAATTCAACTGATTGTGGCTTATGCAATCATCGTTATGGCTAAACGTCTGGGTGCCACTTACTTTGATCACTTTGTGGGTGAGGCAAGCCCTGAAGCCCTTGGTGCGATCCGATTTTGGATATTTATGATACTGGCCATAAACGTCGCTTGGGAAGACTTGCCAAGCGTGTCCCATCTTCCTGCACAACTGCGGACTAAAATGGGGATCATGTCTTTACTTCATATGATACCGGAGTGGGGATCGGTCTACGCCAGCTATACCAAACTTCTCGTTCTAAAAATGGTTACCCTCACTTTCCTCGTTTTTGCAATGCTCGGATTCAAGACGCGGTTAAGCGTTCCGTGTGCCACCATTCTTGTCTTAATTCATGCTGGCATTTTGCGAGAACATTTTAATTACTATCACACAGGCCTGGTACCGATACTGGTTGGCATCGCATTGTCATTCATGCCCTGCGGACATGGGCTATCGGCTGATCAATACTTTTTCAGAAAAAAAACGACGGACGCAATTTTACCTTTGGCTGTTTATGGTTGGTCCCGATATTTATGCTGGACCGTCATTGCCAGTGCGTATGTAATGGCAGGCATTAGTAAAATTCGCAACGGTGGATTTTGGTGGTGGCACGGTGCCAACTTGAAAAGAATCGTCATGACAGATACGCTCAATCCAATGCACTTCGAGTGGGGGCTCGAGCACGAAATTGCCAGCCTGCCGGTCTTCGTTTTCTCTGCCTTGGGCATTTCTGCTGTCTTGGCAGAGTCACTTTACAGCCTCGTTCTTTTTTCAAAACGCGCTCGATTCGTCATACCAATGCTCACAGCTGGGATGCATCTTGGGATATTGTTTTTCCAAGGCATTTTGTTCTTCGACCTCATTCTGATCCAGGCCGTATTTTACAACCTCAGTGAATGCGTCCCGCAAGCTTGGCGTAGAAAAGCTACTTTAAATCAAGATCCACTGAGCAACACTCAACAACGCAGCCTGCACCAAAAATACTTCAGCGTGTTTCTGTTCATGATGTTAGGGCTTAGTATCTGCTGGCTGGCGCGAGTCGAGTTTTACCCTGCAACGGCAATGCAAATGTATAGCAACACGCAGACAGATGGCTCGATTATTTATAAAAAAATTTGGGCAGTTTATGAAGACGGACACAAGGAAGAAGCACGCCTCGAAAAGTGGATCGGCGCCGTTGCCGACTCACGTTACAGGTTCGTTTTAGGAAAAGATTCAAAAGCCCAACAAGCATTTTTCGATGAAATATTAACAATCGCAAATCGCGATTCTCAAAAGGCAAAAATGATTCGCTTTGATGTCAAGACCTATCAATGGAACTTCCTCACCGATCCAAACGATTCTGACTTCGGTAGGGTTATTGACATTGCGACGTACCCCTAGATGTCACCAAGAAAACGCCTTCAAACTCTTCGCACTACTCAAGTAGTAACCGGCATCGGAGAGTCAAGAGATCCCGCTACCGGCTACGGAATAATTACGATGAGCACAAACTATAATCTTCCAATAGTAGAATCAATGCATTCGCAAACCGCGGATGGCGGTTCATCGTTGGTAAAAAAACACTCCATGTTCATCGGTTATCTCAATCAGCTTCTGACCACTTTACTATCCTGCGGCATGGTTTAGGCCCGTTTGTTTTTTCTTCTAAAAAAGAATTCAATGGGGCCGCACCAAAGTGGAAAATATTGAAAGGCCAGCGTAAACCGGACCCTCTTCAATCGCTGGTCCACACCGGATCACCCAGCACGTCCATCCGTGGTCGAATCCCTAGACCCGGACTTGTCGAGGCAGACATGCGTCCGCCGACTCGTTGGGGAGCCCCTTCGGCGATGGATGTTGTCACATAACTGTTAAAGTCAGTAGACGTGAACTGAAATTCGGGAGGTGTGCCTTGAGCGAGGTGCGCGATGGCGGCGGTGACGATGTCGCCGCCCCAACTGTCTTCCAGCGTCATTGCAATCCCCAGTGAGACACACAAGTCGCGCGCCTGCTTGGCGCGTGTAAGCCCACCAAATTTACTGATCTTAATATTAACAACATCCATGGCACCATCGGATGCGCCTTGAAGAATGGCTGCTGAGGAGTCAATCACCTCATCGAGCACAAACGGCAACGTGGTATTGCGGCGAATGCTGAGGCACTCGTTGTAGGTCAGACAGGGTTGCTCGATATAGACGTCGATATCTTTCACCGCATTCACCACGCGCATCGCTTCATGCATTAACCAGCCCGTGTTGGCATCAGCCACGAGTTTGTCTTCCGGTTCCAGTACTTCCCGAGCCGCACGAATACGGGCGATATCGTCATCGGGATGGCCTCCTACCTTCAACTGAAAACGTCGGTAGCCCTCGGCTCGATACTGTGCGATGTTCTCAGCCATTTCTTCTGCAGGACGTTGCGAAATTGCCCGGTACAGAGTGATTTCTTCGCCATATCGACCACCGAGCAGATCGCAAACTGGCATTCCTGTTAACTGTCCCAGAAGATCCCAGCATGCAATATCCACGGCAGACTTCACGTAAGGGTGACCTTTCAGCACGCGATCCATCTTATGATTAATGACGAGTAACTGCCGGGGATCTTCGCCGAGAAGTGCGGGTGCCAACTCTTCCAGCCCCGCCCGGACACCTCGTGCATAAGCGGGAAGATAGACCGGACCCAGAGGGCAGACTTCGCCGTAGCCGGTAATTCCAAGATCTGTCTCAACTTCGACAACAGTCGAGTCAAATACATCAACACTTTTCCCCTCAGACCAACTGTATTTCCCTTCCAACAAAGGCAAGTCCACCTGGTAAACCTTGATTCGCGAAATTTTCACGTTAGTACCCTCTTTCTAAATCCTGCCTGAGTGGTTGAGTTCACAGTGAAGTGAGAAAATGTTTCGGGAACCCATAAGAAACCCTAAATATTTACGTCTTGCTTGTTTTGTGTTTCGTCTACTTTTTCATCCGTTTTCTAGATTTAATAACTGTCGTGTAGAATTTGTAAATGATTACAATGAAAAGTAAAGCTATTTTTTCAGAGTGTTTATATAATTCATAGTACTGAGACTTTATTACTTATCTACCTTCTACTTGCTCTTTTCAGGAAAGTTGAGATCGTATTATGAGAACTAAAGATCTTTCATCCATTCTGATAGCAGGGGCTGTTATTTTTTATGTGATCAGCTTTCTATCTTCTACTTACAGTTTTGCTGATGAGAATATTGAAAGTGAGTTAATTCCCCCGGAAACTCAAGTTTCCGATAACCTGGATTGGCAAGAGGTTGTTGTTGACAAAAAAGTCAACATATATGAAATGCTTGCCAATCAAACCAAAGGAAACTATTCAAAGCTGCGTACCTGGAAAGGAGAGTGTCTCGTTCATGTGAAACATGCGCTTGGTGAAACATTCGTCGCACAATACCTGAACCTTCAAGACGCCGGGCCACTTATCCAGAAGGCAGATATGAAATTGAACCTTGTAATCGATATTCCTTCTAATTCCTACTATCGCTCAAAAGAGAATAGTAGTCTGATATTCCTTGAAGAGGAGACGGAGAAAGTAGTTAATATTCCTAATGTCCATCCAATAAATGACCGGTCTGTGATTACTTCCGAGCATTACATTCAATTTTACCCAGATATCGTAGCACCGGGATTTCATTCCTTACAAGGTCACCCACAGGCTATGAATAAACGGGCCGCTTTTCGAAGACCAGCTGGGATTGGTCTACGCCATTCTCATGGTGACTTTGTAGATCCTCTCGCATTTTTTGGATTCTCTCCAGCTCAGAGATTCTGGGAAGGACTTGGTTTATATATACCTTTACTGAAAGGCGAAGGTAGTGCCGAACTAGTCAAAAAGGTAAAGGAACGAATATCCGTTTTTCAGGCCAATACGAAAGATGGTGTGAGCTATAAAATTGTGAATAAAATTGGTGACGATGATTCTTATTATTCGACTTCGATATGGAGCTCTTCGGTTGGTTTCAATCCTATTAGTCAGTTACTTTCGGAAAACAAAAATGGTGACAATCCTTTTCAACATAAAACATGGAAATGGAAGGCAGTTGATGGCATTTTTATTCCCACTTATGTTTACTCAACCAGTCATGATCGAACTAGTGGAAAGCTTGAATATCATCGAACGGTCAAATTTGAAAAGAGTATCTTGAATCATCCAATAGATGAAAATCAATTTAGTTATCAGGGACTGGGGATGGAAGAGGGGGAATTGGTTAAGGATGACATTGAAAATGCCTTTTACATCATCAATGATGGTGGGCTGAAAAAATTAGCTAACTTTGGCGAGAAATATGTTCCACCCGGAAAAGTGAGTGACGAAGGTTTATCGAATCGTCAATGGATGCTGATTGTTAACCTGATCTTTTTAATTGTGTTAGCATCTTTCGTGTTCATAAAACGCCGGAAGATGAAAGCAAATTGAGTGAGACAATTAGTGTCACAAATCAAAAAACAGGAAACAAACTCTCAAATTGTTTTCTGACTGTTGTCCTTCTGCTATATGCACATCTCGTATCATATCTAAGCCAGGAAAATATCCCTGTTTCGGATGAGCTTGAATGAGAAAAAAACTTAGCTATGAAAGCTCCTTATTTCTGGTTACTCGATCTTACACATTTTGAGCCAATTCTCCATACTCATGTTCATTTTGATCATGATCAAACGAGTTTCAAAGCGAAATCTATGCGTTTCAGGACCATATTGACACAAGTCGAGACACAATTGCGCATAATTTGATGATTGACCCCCTCACACCATTTGCCATGTTCGTACAAAGTCAGAGCACAATCATTGGTGCAGATCGCGATGAAAGCACACACCACCCATAAAACATGCCTCATCTAGAACAGCGCACTAACATTGCTCCGAAATTGAAGACAGGTGTTGTCACCCCTTTTAATCTCAAACTGAAAAACGCCGGGTTACTAAGTATTACCCAAGCACCACTCTAAGGTTGGTTAATAAAACGATGGTTTATTTTGGTTGTGCTTGAAACGAGTAGTAGCCCGAGCGATCGAATATTCGTGCTACCAGTCTCCGTTCACTCTGCCCACGTTGGTGTTATTAAGTACGTGTGCAGTCGGAATTCGCTTACATGGTCAGAAGACTTCTTCCTGTGCAGTCTGGCGAGATGTCGTTTTCTGTTTCGGACGAAATTATCAAATGCATGTCGCGATTTCAGAGCAATTTCGGTGTGATTTCACGGACGATTATGGGAATCCCTAATAAGTTGTTTGACGAAAAATTAATAATTGACAATCGGTGAAAGTTTGTCATTCTATACCTTAGTATCATTTATTAGCACATAGCAGTCAGGCAGATTCTAATGTACCCAAGAACTAGAAACCTGCAGGGATATGCGTTCGATCCTTCACTTTCGCTGCAGATTGACACAGTTGATATTAATACAATTGTCTATCACATTCCCTGGGAAGAACTCAAACCAGGACCAATAGGTGAGTATATCGAAGTCGTTGACTACGATCCAACAATCAAGCAAATGTATAAACCTGTTGATTTGAGTGGCGAATATGAACTGGTAAATAAAGGATTAGACCCGAGCGAAAGCAATCCACAGTTTCACCAACAGATGGTTTATGCCGTTGCAATGGTAACCATCAAGAATTTTGAAAAAGCTCTCGGACGAAAGCTATTTTGGTCTACGCGTTTGAAAGAAGGTCAGGGTGCATATGAAGACTATGTTCCAAGGCTGCGTATTTACCCGCATGCAATTCGAGAGGCAAATGCCTACTACAGCCCGCTTAAGAAAGCTGTACTATTCGGATATTTTTCAGCTACACCCAACGACGTCGCATTGCAAATGCCCGGTTCTTTAGTGTTTACGTGTTTGAGCCATGACATCATAGCTCATGAAGTCACTCATGCAATATTGGATGGCCTACATCGTGAATACAACCAACCAACAAATCCAGATGTCCTTGCCTTTCATGAGGCTTTTGCAGACATCATTGCTTTGTTTCAACATTTTACGTTTCCTGAAGTTCTTAAACATCAAATTAGTAGGACAAGCGGCAATTTGGATGACCAGAATTTGTTGGGACAACTTGCCCAGCAAATTGGAGTATCAATCGGGCGTTATGGAAGCTTGCGAAATGCACTCGGTGGATATGATGAATCCGGTCAGTGGGTGCCACAGAAATCCGACCCGGCCGAATATCAGAATGTAACGGAGCCACATCATCGAGGAAGCATTCTTGTCGCGGCAGTATTTGAAGCATTTCTCACGATCTACAAACGACGTATTCAGGATCTGTTAAGAATTGCAACTGCTGGATCTGGAGTTATGCCAGAAGGCGAACTCTCACCAGATTTGGTGAATCGCCTGGCAAATGAAGCATCCAAGTCTGCCCAGCACATTTTGAATATGTGTATCCGTGCTATCGACTATTGCCCACCAGTTGACATTACTTTTGGTGATTTTCTGAGGGCAATCATTACAGCGGATTTTGACTTAGCCGATGACGACAAATACCACTATCGACTTGCATTCATTGATTCGTTTAGACGGCGTGGAATCTATCCCAGTAATCTAAAGAACTTAAGTGAAGAGAGTCTGCGTTTTCCTTCCCCAATAGATCTTTCAGCTGATACTCAGCGGAGCATCGGAATCCTTGTTGAATTTTTGAAGGACTATCGAAAAGAGCTCTTATATGAAACCGAACGTAAAAAGATCTTTAACATTACAAAAACATATGTAGCAGGTAATTCGCGCGTTATGGGATTACATAAGCGTTTGAAGCAAAAATTCAGAATCACATACGAGTTCGAAAAGTTGACAGGGCTTGTTTTTAACTGGGAAAAATTTGATTTTGGCGATTCAGTGGTAGATGAGCGTCCGTCGTTTCAGATTCAAAACTTGAGGCTCGTATCGCGAGTTGGGCCAGATGGCAAGTTTGTCAATCAAATCGTGTTTAGTTTGATACAAAGAATGGGCGTTGTCATTCGTTCTGGGAAATTTGTTCGCTATTACGACCCGAGACATGAAGGAAAACCGATTGGAGGAATCGAAGTTCAAGGAGGTTCCACTCTGATATTTGACCTTGATTCTGAGGATGTTCGGCTCAAGTATGCCATCTCTAAACCATTGTTTGAACCAAAACGCTCAGACGGTAGAAAAACCCGACTACCGAGTAAAAGGATTCTAAGCCAATATCAATTCCAATCTGAAGTGCTGCCAGCAACAATTTCCGAATTTGCGAGTTACTTTGGTGTTGGACACGACAATAGTTTTGGTCACATGTTTTCGATACTGCATAACCACTAATATCTAGGTTTCAACCATGCCTGATGATCAGAAAAAAACCATCACAGATGTCAAAGTTCGCATGTACAAAATGGGAACAGGGGACTGTCTCTCTTTGAAATTTCTTCATGACACTGAAATCACTTTCACAATGTTGTTCGATTGCGGCTGCATAAGTGGATCGAAGGATGGACTAACGCCATTTGTCAAGGAACTCATTCGTGATCTTGATGGTCACGTAGATGCATTGGTGATTACGCACGAGCACCTGGATCATGTACTTGGGTTCCAACGATGTGAACAACTTTTTGTCGAAGGGCTTTCTGTCGGTGAACTATGGATGGGATGGTCTGAGAACGACGCGAAACCAAAGGTCAAGAAATGGAAAACGAAATATGGCCAGAAGAAAATGGCTCTTGCCCGTGCTGCCAAACAATTAAACGAGGATGTGAATTCATTTGAGTTCAAAAATCAGCTGGAAGGTTCGCTGGCATCGAACGGACTGTTGTCGTTTCACAAAAACTTTGCCAACTCTGTGCAGGAATTTGCCGATCTTCATGTGAATGAAGATGAGAAGGAGTACAAGGGACCTCTGAAAGGAATGCAAATTGCGAAAGAGCAGTTAGGTCGAGAACATGATATTGAATATCTTTCTCCCGGTGAGATTCTATACGATATCGAAGGTCTTGATGGTATTCGAATTTTTGTTCTTGGGCCACCGGCAACTCACGAAGAAGTTGCTAAGGAAAGTGGTGAAATTGGCGAATCCTATAGACATAACAATCAGCTAGACCCTGAAGACTATGCTCTCGATGCACTGCGATTCCAGCTTCAAGACAGTGACTATTTTACGGATACTATGAATTTTAATGACGATGTTTCAAGCGATACAACGCTTACTCCCTTTCCGTCATCAACTTTCGCTTCAAAATCAACCTTAAGAAGATCTCCCTATGAGAACGCAAATGAGGCTTGGAGACGAATCGACTTCGAATGGCTACAAAGCTCAGCGAATTTGGCTTTGCGAATGAATAGTCTGACAAACAACTTGAGTCTTGTTCTCGCCATTGAGTTTAAGGAGAGCGGAAAAGTGATGCTCTTTCCCGGTGATGCAGAGTTTGGAAGTTGGGAAAGCTGGCATGAGATTGACTGGAATGAAACATTACCGGACTCCGATCTCTCGACAGAAGATCTCTTGAATCGAGTGATATTTTACAAAGTTGCACATCACCTTAGTCACAATGGCACGGCACAGAGCATTGGACTTGAAATGATGAACCATCCCGATCTGGTGGCAATGGCTACGCTCAATTACGATGTGATTAGTTCTGGATGGAAATCCACAATGCCTAACCGAGCAATTTTGAAGGCTTTGCTCGAACGAACAAACGGGAGGACGATCGTTCAAAACACAGACAATCTCTTTTTTGACTTGGAAAACGAAATTCCACTCACAGACAAAATCAAAGAGTACCAAAGGCGAATGTCAACAGATGAACGCAATAAATATACTAATTCTATTATTGATGATGATAAGTTTGTCGAGATTTCAATCAATATTTGATTGAAGGTCAATGCTTTGAATTGCTACAACGGATTGGCAAGTTACCTGAGTTCTATTTCACAGAGCAAGTTCACGGAATTTCAGAAGTTGCTCTACTCCGCTGTGTCTGCATGATATGGAAACTGATTTATGAGGAGATACGGGGCATGGTTGCTTTGAGCTTTTCGCCCTACTTTCTTTTGCTGGTACGTTTTTCTTAATCTCAAGCAGAATTCTTTCTCTTTTCTATTACCCGTTAAATCAATCCTGTATGAGACCTATTTTAGATCTTCCGGGATCTCTAACGGTGGGCAATTTGAGCGTCGTCGCAGCCAGTTGATGCTGCGGAGGGCTGGTTTTTGTGAAATGATCCAGCGTTCGAGTTTAAACTTGCCCGGAAAGTCAATCAACAAAATTCCAATGATAATTGTCACAAGCCCCTGGCCCGGCAGTGCCAGTAATAAGATGCCGACTCCTATAAACAGGAAGCCGAAAAGGTTTTTACCTGTCAGTAGAATGACTCGAACGACAGGGTGCCGCGAAGCCCAGGGCAGAGATCCTCGTTCTTTACGCATGAAATAGTCAACCGGAATTCGGACCACCAATATCGGAATCATGATGATTGTTCCGATGAACGTGATTACCGAAGCGACGGCCAACCATCCCAGTAATTCGGTAGACAGTTGCATTCTTTTCCTCGAAGCTTTGTCTTGTTAATTTAAATTTACGCTTATCAGCTAAAGAAAAGAGGTTCCATCCTTGTTTTCAAAAACAGTAATCAAACTACAAGGAGGTAATACTGTGTCGCAGTATGATTGCACATTTTATGACTAGAGTGCAATCCAAATTGCCATAGGGAATGGTTTGTCAGATCAGAGAGATAGCTCTATTTTATTGCTTCAGAAAATCGGAAAACGATTTAAAAGGGCACTAACTCAGTTTGATCCTGGATAGTCAGAAAGAAGGAGTCTGCTTCTTCGGGCAGGTAGCTGTTTCCCAGATCGATGTTCAATTCCCAGGAGGGAAGCCTGCGCACTCCGGGAGGCAGGGTGTCTTGCATCAGCCCTGTGTCTTCATGTTCGAAACCTAATAGATGGCCGAGTTCATGCATGATGACCGACCAGAGATCAACGCGTCCCGCGGCATCAGTGTCGGGCAGGGCGATGAGCGATAATTGGCTCTCAATTTCGAACTCACTACTATCACCAGGCGTCGCGTCCACAAACCAGCCGTATCCCGCGGCGTTGGCATCGATATAAATCGTACCGGAAGCAGCGCGGCCCAGAGTATTGCCTTCGAGGTCAACGACATGAATGTCGATTTGCTCCAGCGTTTCATTCTGGCTGGGGTTAAGCTGAGGACTGACATGTTCGACCACATTATTCAGTGCGATGTCTGCCGTTGATTGTGAGAGAGTCTCTGGTGCCAACTGTGGCTCACCCTGAGTGGTATCGACCAGCAGTTGATTGTTCCAGGCATAAGGAAAATTCTGAGGATATACAATCGTAGATTGATTTGATTTCCGCTTACCGTAATTACTGGCAAATAAGATCAAATCTTTAAAGTTGACTCGATCACTTTGATTCAGATCAGCAAACCAGGAATAGTCTGAACTCGATTCGCTGGGAATCGTATTGTAGGCACTGGCGAATAACATCAGGTCTTTAAAATTGATTGCATCGTCATCGTTTAAATCGTAAGGATTCGCGTAGATTTGTGTTTCAGGTGAAGGGCCATGAACCTCTTCGCTGAGAGAGCCTCCGACAAAACGAATTTCTGGTTGTTTGATCAAAAATTCAGAGCTTTGGGGATTCATGCTTAGGCTTTGCAAGTCCAGGTCGATCGCATCGTCAGAAGTGGACTCAAACTTAATTCGGACAAAAAGCACATGTTGATTATCACCCACATCCGTCAGGCTTGTCTCCGCTGACAAGTTTTCAATCGTTCCTGTCACATCGTTGATCATTCCTGTTTGATGCAATGTGAATGCAGAACCATATTCGATACTGGTTGCTGTGGTAATCGCAGTGTTGTAACTCAAATTGAGTGCAGCCGATAGAATACCTAAATCGGTTGTAGAAGGCGTGCTAATCCAGATTTCTAACCAGTAACTACTCCATTCATCAACCCAGGTCAGGTTGTCAGGAAGCGAACTCGATTCTCCATTACTTTGTGTAGCGGTTTTTGAATTGACGACTCGTAATTCTAGCTGAGTGAAAGGTGTTTGAACTTCATAAGCACCGATATCGACGGTGTCACCAATAATACGATCAAAACCTGCTCCCCGTTGATCGTTGGTTAAACCAGCATCTGTAGCGGCAGCATTATTACCGGCATTGATCGCAATACTATCAGGCAGTAATGCATGTATTTTTGTTGGTCCACCGTTATCTCGCAGAATGGGGTCAATTAATCCATTAATGCTATCCTGGATAATATTAGAATAGCCAATATAACTTCCGTAAACTTGCGGATCAGAGTCTGCAATATTTCCAGCGATCAGACTATTAATAATTGTGTAGGTAAAAAAGTCAGCATAGATCCCACCTCCACTCTCCGCAGAAGAATTCCTAACAATCGTACAATTGAGTATAGTAAAGGCAGAATTGCTTCCACTTCTGGAATAATAAATTCCTCCTCCTTTTGTTTCGGATGTATTTCCTGAGAGTGTACTATTTTTAATGGTAAACTCTTCACCAAGAACATAGATTCCGCCACCAAAAGATTCGGATTGATTAGCAGCAACGGTACTATTATTAATTGATACTTTGGATGTGAATACTCCATAAAGTCCGCCACCTTGGAACGCGGCTGAATTACCTGTCAACTCGCTGTTCTCGATGGTGATTGTTTCTGAAGATATGGTATAGATTCCACCGCCACTACTCATTGCGGAATTGCCAATAAGTTGTGTATCAAAAATTGAAATCTCGCCATGAGAACTAAATATTCCACCGCCTTCTTTTAAAGCCGTGTTTTCTGAAAAGATACTGTCACTGATTGTGATACTATCTGTTCTGTACGGATGATATGAAGCAAACCCATTTTTACTTTCGATGCCCCCACCGGATATTTCTGCTGAGTTGCCTATAAACGTACAAGTTTGAATGCTAAGTTTTCCAAGAGAATTAGAAATTCCACCACCGTTGCCGAATGATGTGTTTTGAGTAAAAATACTCTTTTCCAGTGTCAAAACCGTTTCATGATTGTAAATGCCTCCTCCAGAACTCCCCGAATGATTCTTATTGAACGTCGTATCTCTAATCGTAACTATGCCAGGATTACTGCTAAATGAAAAATTCGTGTTATATATTCCTCCACCTATTCCGGCTGAGTTTTCAGAAAACTCAGAATTCGTAACTAGTATTGAGCCCGACTCATTATAAATACCGCCGCCATACCACTCAGCCTCGTTTCCTGAGTATGTGGAATTTGTAATGGTCAGTTCAGAGAAAGCAGCAATGTTGTATATTCCACCACCAAAATTTGCTGAGTTATCAACAAAATGAGAATTAACGATACTAAGTTGCCCACCAACACTATAGATCGCACCTCCTTGATTCAATGCTGTATTTTCAGAAAACGAGCAATTGACGACTGTTAAAGAACCGCTGTTATTTCGAATTGCACCGCCATCAACCTGAGCATAATTATTAGAAAAAATACAATCCTGCAAAGTAAGACTCTCGTAGTTGAAGATCGCTCCTCCATCGCTCAGGTTATGGATACCGTTAAAGAACCCATATCCGTCAGCCAGTGTGAGCCCATTCATGACGACTGAAAACAGGTTCTCATTATCATAGTCATTGATGTAAAAATGACGATTAATCCCATTCCCACTCAATGTAAGCTGATCAGCCCCTAGTCCATTAATTGTCAACTCATCAGAAATTGTGATTTCACCAGCAACAAAAATCGTCTGGCCGGCGAGACTGGCATCGAAAGAAATGGTGTCTGCACCCGCGCTAGCATTGGCTTGTTCGATTGCTTCTCTGAGACTGCCGGTACCGAAGTCGTTGGTATTCACAACCGTGAATGCTGTCAGTAGGGTACGGTCTTCTAATCTTTCTGCAGCAGTTCGTGAAACGAAAGCAGTTGCTACTCGTAAACTTAGTTGCCGCGCATGTTTTCGCTGAGATTGAATGCGTCTCGTAGAGTCCGCGCGTAGCTTGTTCCGTAAAGAGGTAAGCCAGTGAAATCGAAACATATTAGTAATATCCAGCGGGGATAAGGTAGGTTTATGGTAAGTAAAGCTGGTTTAAGGCTACCTATATTAACACGATTTAGGGCAGATACAATGATCGTTTTATTACGATCGCAGCTGTAAATAGAGTGTTTTTATGAAATAATGGTCTTTACTTATGGCGTTTTGGTCACTTTAAAAGGGGACTAACTCAGTTTGATCCTGGATAGTCAGAAAGAAGGAGTCTGCTTCTTCGGGCAGGGAGTTGTTTCCCAGGTCAATGTTCAATTCCCAGGAGGGAAGCCTGCGCACTCCGGGAGGTAGGGTGTCTTGCATCAGCCCTGTGTCTTCATGTTCGTATCCCAACAGATGGCCGAGTTCGTGCATGATGACCGACCAGAGATCAACGCGGCCCGCGGCATCAGTGTCGGGCAGGGCGATGAGCGATAATTGGCTCTCAATTTCGAACTCACTACTATCACCAGGCGTCGCGTCCACAAACCAGCCATATCCTGCTGCATCGGCGTCAATATAAATTGTGCCGGAAACAGCACGGCCCAGGGTATCGCCTTGCAGATCAATAACCTGAATATCGATGTCTTCCAGTGTTTCATTTTGGCTGGGACTAAGCTGAGGACTGACATGTTCGACCACATTATTCAGTGCGATGTCTGCCGTTGATTGTGAGAGAGTCTCTGGTGCCAACTGTGGCTCACCCTGAGTGGTATCGACCAGCAGTTGATTGTTCCAGGCATGAGGAAAATTCAGAGGATAGACGATCGTTGGATGATCGAGTTTTCTTTTACCGTAGTTACTGGCAAATAAGACCAAATCTTTAAAGTTAACTCGATCACTTTGATTCAGATCAGCAAACCAGGAATGGTCTGAACTCGATTCGCTGGGAATCGTATTGTAGACGCTGGCGAATAACATCAGGTCTCGAAAATTGACCGCATCGTCATCATTCAAATCATATGGGTTTGCCCAGATACTGGCTCCATCAAATTGTCCTGAAATGGTTGTGGCAGGAATCTTACCAACTAAATGGACTTGCGCAGAGTTAATATTAAAGCCTAAGTCATAAGGGCCGATGTTTTTCCCTGAATAATCCAGTTCCACTTGATCCTCGGCCAGCGGTTGAAATTTGATACGGGCAAACAGAAGATGGTCGTTGGATCCCAGATCCAATGTATTCGTTTCCGCAAACAGACCTTCGATGGCTCCTGTCGCATCGTTAATCGATCCAGCTTGATTTTGAGTAAAGCTGGCACCAAATTGAATTTCTGTGGCCGATGTATATTCTGTGTTATAGTCAAGATTGAATTGTACGGAAAAGATCCCTTGATGAGTTGAGCTACTGGCATCAACCCAGACTTCAACCCAATAGGAAGACCATTCTTTAACCCACTCCACACTATCAGGAAGTGAACCTGCTTCTCCATTGGGGAGTGTATTTGTAGGATCATGAACTACACGTAGGTCAACCCTGGCTGTGGCAGTCTCGTCATCAATAATAGTGACTTCTGCCTGATCATCGGCGAAGATGACATCACGACCACCTGCTTGAATATTAGACAGATTCACCAGGAAAGTTTCATCGCGTTCCAGCAGATCCGAATCCACGATGGAAATGGTAATGGTTTTTGATTGCTCACCCGGATTGAAGGTCAGAGTACCGGCTGAGGTGAGATAGTCATTGGTCTGATTCGCACTTTGATCAGCGGTTGTAAAATCGACACTGACTGCAGAATCAACGGGTTGATCGAGAGAAACCGTCACAGTGGCCGTGCCGGCATGTTCATCAACTGAAATGTCATTGATGGTAATTCTGGCTTGGTCATCATCTATGACGGTTACTTTAGCCTGGTCATCTATCAGAAGAATATCAGCGCCGTTCGTCTGCAGGTTGGAGAGTTTCACCAGAAACGTTTCATCAAGTTCCACCAGATCGGAATCGATGATCGAAATAGTAATCGTTTTGATTTGCTCATTCGGGTTGAAGGTCAGCGTACCAGAGTGCGAGAGATAGTCGTCAGAGGCGAACGCTGATTGATCAACTGTAGAGAAATCAACGTTGATATTTGCTTGAACTGGTTGGTCTAACGCTACCGTCAGGGTTGCAGTTCCTGCCGCTTCATTCACGGTTAGATCGTTGATTGATAAGTTGGCTTGATCGTCATCCATGATCGTGACTTCTGACTGATCATCTGCAAAAGTTACTTGAGCACCGTTGGACTGAATGTTGGTCAGGTTCACGAAAAATCGTTCCGTGCCTTCCACAAGACTGGAATCCAGAATGGGAATCGTAATGTATTTTGACTGCTGCCCTGGGAAAAACGTAAGTGTGCCTGACTGGGATAAATAATCTGTGAAATTTGAGGCCGAACTGTCAGCGGTCGCGAAGTCAACACTGACTGTGGTATGAACCGGGCGATTCAGAGACACTTTCAGCTTAGCGGTTCCCGCCGTTTCATCGACTGAAAGATCGTCGATCGAAAACGTGGCCTGATCATCATCAACGATGGTAATTTCCGCCTGATCATCAGCGAGAATCACTTCGGGGCTGCTGGTTTGCATATTTCGCAAATTGACAAGAAATGTTTCGATTCCTTCGACAATGGCATTATCAAGAATCGAAATTTCAATGGTCTTCGATTGCTCTCCCGGATTGAAGATCAAAGTGCCAGATTGAAACGAATAATCGATCGAATTTAAGGCGGATTGATCGGCGGTGATATAGTCGACACTGACGGCGGTATTAACTGGCTTCTCCAGAGAAACAATAACGGATGCTGTGCCATCCGCCTCATTCACTGTGAGATCACTGATTGATAAATAGGGGTCATCATCATCTATAATCGTAACTTCTGCCTGATTATCTGCAAAAATGAGATTTGCGCCATTTGCCTGAATGTTAAATAAATTGACAAGAAACTTTTCGTCAGTTTCTACCAGATCTGTATCGACTATTGAAATGGTAATACTCTGCTCTTGCTCTCCCGGAAGGAAGTTAATGGTACCAGACTGGCTGAGATAATCATCAGAACTGGTCGCAGTATCGTTAGCAGTTTCATAATCGATGCCGACAATCGTGGCAACAGGTTGGTCTAGAGAAACGGTTACAGTGGCGGTCCCCGCTGTTTCGTCGACAGTCACATCACTGACCGTAACCTGAGACTCGTCATTATCAGTAATTATTACTACAGCCTGATCGTCTACGAGTTCAACTTGGGTCCCGTTGGTCTGTAAGTTAAAAAGGTTAATCAGGAATTTTTCATCTGCTTCGACTTGGTCAGATTCGATGATCGGGACTGTAATTGTTTTTGTCTGTTCTCCAATATCAAAGGTCAGTGTTCCCGACTGAGAGAGATAGTCGTCCGAATTCACAGCAGTGTCATTGGATGTGGAGAAATCAACACTAAATGGGGAAACGGGTGGATGGGAAGAGGATACAATGATTTGGGCCTCTCCAGCAGATTCGTCAATCGTGATATCTTCAATACTGATTCTGGGAAAGTCATCATCTAGGATCGTGATAGTGGCAGAATTGTTTGCTAAAGAAATATCAAAAATATCTGAGTATGTGATGCTGAGCAAATTGATCTGAAATGTCTCTGTACCTTCCATGATCGTATCTTCTTTCAGAATAAAAGAGAAAGTGCGTGACAGATATCCTGCCAGAAGCTCCACCCGATCTGACCTTGGTGAATAGTCGTCAGGTTGAGTGGCAGTTTGGTCTACGGTTTCATAAAAGACATACAATGAGGAGCCGAGAGCTTTGGTAAGAGATAAATTAACATAGACATAGCCATCATCCTCACTAACAGTAAGGTCAGAAATTGAAAGTGTACCCTGGTCATTGTCAATAATTGTTATGTCAGCACCAATACCATCTATGATTACGTCTGAATTGTTATTTTCCAGGCGGTTCAAAATGATTCGGAATGTCTCGTCTGATTCGATTAGTTCGTCATCAATGATCGGAATCGTAAAGGATTTTGTTTGCTCTCCCGGATTAAATCTCAATGTACCGAAAACGTCAGTATAATCTTTAGATGCTTTTGCACTTACTTGAATAATAAAATAATTAATTTCAACGGGCGTGCTGACAGGACGATCCATAGATAACGTTACTGTCACCAAGCCATCCGATTCCTGTACAGAAAAATCCTCTGGGAGACTGATCTTGGCGCGGTCTCTGTCATGAATCTCGATTTCGACCTGGTCATCTTCAATCAGCGTGTCAGTACCATTGATCAGAAAATTACTGACTTTGAAATTAAAAAATTTATCAGGCTCAACCATTGGTGAATATACAATTGGTATGGTTACTGATTTAGTGGTTTCTCCTGGTTGAAAAACGAGAGTCCCAGAGCGTGCCAGAAAGTCAGATATTTCAACGGCAGAGCCATTGGCAGTTGTGTAGTCTATGTTGACGATCGTATCTACGGGAGTCGTTAATGTGACTAAGACCGTTGCTTCTCCTTCATCTTCATCGACAGAGATGTCTTGAATATCGATTTGAGTGCTGAGGGAATCGTAAATAGTTACGATCCCCTGATCGTCTGCGAAAATTACATCAGCATCACTTGCCTGTAAATTGGTTAGATTTACTAGCATGGTTTCACTATTTTCGAATTGCGTATCATCGATGATTGGGATAATGATGTCAAAATACGTCTTACCCGGATTAATAACTCCATTGTTATTTACAGAAGTAAAGTCATCTGGACTGGAGGCTGTTTGATCTATTGTTTCATAATCAAAACTGACGGAGGTTGAGACAGGATTATCTAAAGAGACTTTCACGATTGCCACCCCGTCTGTTTCATCCACTGTGAGGTCTGCAATTCGGAGCGTTGCCTGATCATTATCTAGGATGGTAATCTCACTCTGATTGTCAGTGAATAGAATCTGAGCACCTGATTCCGGATTGTTCAGTTCAAGAACAACCAGAAACGTTTCCGCGAGTTCAACAATATTATCTTCAAGGATTCCAATTTGTATTTCTTTAGATGTTTCTCCTGGCTCAAAAATTAGTGAGGCATAATTCGTTTCATAGTCTCTTCTGTCATGCGCAGTCTGATTCTGTGTTTTTAAGCCTATATTGATGGTGGTATTTACGGTCTGATCAAGTGTCACGGTAAGAGTTGCCATTCCGTCGTCTTCATTGACTGTCACATCATTGATGGATACGAAAGCTTGGTCGTCGTCCCTAATTGTGATTTGTGACTGATCTTGAATGAAAGAGACAACTCCCCCTGTTGTCTGTTGATTACTTAGTTTGACAAAAAAAGTTTCCGTACCTTCAACGAAGGCGTCGTCCGTAATCGGGATGGTGATTGTTTTAGTCAGATCTCCAGGATTGAAAGTCAGGGTTCCCGTTGTAGCCTGAAAATCAACGTTTGTAGTAGCTGTCTCTCCGAGGCTTGAATAATCGACTGTCAGAGTTTTCGGAAGTGCGTGGTCTAGAGTCACGGTCAGGGTTGCTGTCCCATCACTCTCGTTGATGGTCTGGTCATCAATCGTCAGGTAATACTGGTCTTCATCATGAATTCTAACATAAGCCTGACTCATATTAATGGTGACATTGGAACCATTGGTTTGTAGATTGTTCAATCTGACATAAAACCCTTCCAGATTTTCCACGAGATAATCATCAATGATCGGAATGGTAATCGTTTTCTCTGTTTCACCAGGAGAAAAAGAGACTGTCCCTGTCGTTGACTGGTAATCGGTTCCCGCGATGGCAGTGTGATTGATAGTAGAGAAATCGACGTCCATGGCTGTAGGCAATGCCTGATCCAACTTCACGGTGAGTGAAACTGTCCCATCGGCTTCGTTTACACTTTGATGTCCGATGGTCAGATAGTAATAGTCATCATCGATGATCGTTACTTCTGCTTGAGGATCGCGAATATCAATAGGAATAGGGGGGCCACTTGCAACTACTAAGTTACTCAGGTTCACGAAAAAGGACTCAGTTTCTTCAGAAAAAGCCGAGTCGATAATTGGAACAGTAAAAGTAACTGTTGTTTCCCCAGGGGCAAAAGTAACTGTTCCAGAGGTTGGTGAAAAATCCTCAGTCTGAATCGCGGTGTTATTGGCAGTGGTATAGTCAACATTTATGGGAAACGTGGCGGCATTCTGAAGAGAAACAGTGAGGGTTGCGTCTCCTGCATCTTCATCGACAGTCACATCTCGGATGGAAACGTTAGGTCCATCGTCGTCGATGATTGTGACTTCAGCTTGATTATCAATGAAAACGACAGGTGGGTTATCAATATTGTAAATACTAACACCAGTCAGGTTTACAAAAAATGATTCATTTGGTTCCCAGTTGAGATCGTTTACGATAGGAATCGTAAATGTTGAAATGGTTCGGTCACCGGTTGCAAACCGGGATCCACCAGGAGGAGAAGTGTAGTCATCAGGCCTTGTGGCTGAATTATCTTGAGTCGCGTGATAAACAACCAGCGGTAGTCGAACTGGTTCAGAGGCTCTTACAAAAAGAGTCACGTAAGATTGGTTTTCGTTAACGACAGCATCATCGATTGATAGTTCAATAAAATCATCATTTAAAATCTTAACGATTGTAGGACCAAAAGACACAGCTCTATAATTGCTACCACTATGAAGGTAAATCCAGAATTGCTCATCATCTTCAGCGATATTATCTTCAACAATATCAATAGAGAAAGTGGCCGAAAGTTGACCTGCAGGAATAGTAACTGTAAGGGGGAAAAAATTAAATCCGAAATCATCGCCAAGACGTGCAGAGCTTTCTTCAAAAGAAAATCCAATTACCACATCTTCGGAGAAGACTTCGTCCAGAGTCAGAGTTAACTGTGCGATCCCATCTGCTTCGTTGACTATGACTTCAGATTCAGCCACTCTCACAATGGCATAGTCATCACCGCCAATACTGGCTTTCCCTTGAGGATCAAGCAGTTGAGAGCCATTCGTTGGGTTGGAAAGTTCTAAATAAAATGCTTCGCCTCCCTCGTATTGATCATCTCCATTCACCACGATCGTAACCGTTTGTGTTTGTGAAATGACGTCAGGATCGGCGTTGAAAGTTAACGTTCCCGATTGAGCTTGATAGTCTCCATCAGCAATGGTGGCTGTTCCGTCTAGAGTAGCAAAATCGATCGATGATGCGAAATTCAAATCACCTGGTTTGCTCGCTTTTCGTTCAATGGTGAACTCGAATAGGGTCTCACCGCTGTCCCCTTCGTATTCAAAGACATCAGATATTTCATAACCGGGCACAAAAGGACCTAACACATGAACTAGTCCCGATTCAAGAACGGTACTATCAGTGTTGGGAGCACCTGTAATGATCTGCGAATCTGCCATCGCGATACCCGTTCCAAAGCCGGTCGTATTGTCGATGCTGCTTCCATAATAATTCTGTGTGCGGGTCCATTTGTCTCTAATCAGATTATATTCGCTGATTGCGCCTGCATAGTCGGCAGCACTGCGTGTTGCGGTCGACCCGACGACCAGGGTGGTCTCTTTCAAATCAATAGAACGGATTTGCATCTGTGAGTAAGTGGGGCTGAAAACATACACTTGTTGATGGAATTCCCAGATCCCATCTCTGTTTTCATACATGTATACGTAGCTGTAATCGTCTGCGATGATGGCCAGATGATTTCCCGATACGCTTAGGTCCGGGCCAGCATAGTCGTAGTAATTGTTAAAAGATAGTGTGAGCTGTTGTTGTACTTCCCAGATCCCTGCATTGTTCTGAAATGTAAAGATACTACCTACTCCGGCACCATCGTGATCGATCTTGGCCCTTCTGGCCGCAACGAATACTTCTCCATTCTTGATGTCGACAGAGGTGCCGAAGTTGTTATTTGAACTATAAAATTCTGTCGCCGTTAAGATTTGATTTTCAGACCAAGTGTTGCCTGAGCGACTAAACATATAGGCGGCACCAGAATTGCTGTTATTTGGAACGTCATACAAATCAGCTCCGATTACGATGAGATCATTCTCAATCGCGACATCTGAGCCAAAATTATCGCCAGCACCCGCGTCTGAAGCAGTTAGTTTTGATTCCAGTTGCCATAGGCCGCCTGATAGACGATAAACATAGGCAGCCCCTTCATCTGATTCGCTTAAATCGGCTCCGGAAGCACCAATGACAAGCGTGTCACCAGAGATTGCGACCGTGCTGCCGAAATGGTCATACTCAGCCCCGTCAAAGGCTGTTAAGGTAGAATGATAACTCCAGGTGTCATCTGTTTCGTCAGCAGTACCAAAACGATTACGCCAGTATATATAAGCTGCTCCTGCATCACTTCCTGCGAGGTCACTGTCCGGAGCACTGACTACCATGTAGTCACCGTCAACTGCAATCACTTGACCAAAATGACTTTCTTCAATTAAGGGGGCAGGGGGGGCGAGTGTCTGTGTTTCTTCAACGCGATGATACTCATCGTCGAAAATAGTCAGGATTCCCGTATCTTTCACAAAGGTGACGCCCGACATCTGCGTTGATAGAACAATCTGGAAGCTCTCATCCCCTTCTTGAATGTAATCTCCAAGCATCTGGACTTGGATGGTTTTTGTCTGACGGGTAGAGGTATCACTTGCCTCGAAATCGAGTGTCCCGCTCACGGCCACATAATCATTGTCATCACTTTGCGCCGAGCCGTCCAGAGTGGTGAAATCAACGGCAAGGTTTTCATTCAGATCGCCGGGACTGTCTCCTGTCCGCGTCACAATGAATGTCACTATTGTTGAGCCTACATCACCTTCGACCCAACTTAAATCATTAATGCTGATCATCGAAGTCAGCATCGTGCGGTCTTCGAGTTCCTCGCAGCCGATCATGCGTCGACTGAGCGCTGGCTGGTATCGATTGAGGATACGTGAGCGTTGGTGGCGATGATGACGGGGGCGGAATGGTCGACAGTGCGAGGCAATCGACTTTAACCAGTTGGTTAACAGCATCGGGGGCAGGTTCTTTCGGTTATCTCTAAAACTTTCGCAACCTCGACTTTTCAAGCGGTCTGCGAGAGTGGGCATTGGTTGTTTGGGTAGGTAGTTTGGTAAGTGGCGAAAACCGAGCAAGGTTTTTAAAGTATCTAAACTACATTATCATGCACAAAGGTATCATTTCTCAGTGTTTGATTCCAGCATATTGTACTTATATTAAGACGTTTTCATATTATTTTGAGACACTCTTCAAAATAGGGCTGGCGATTGAAACAACTCCGTTGTCTTACCTCGAAATCAAGAATTTTAAAATCCAAAAACCGCTGTGACTTATAGAATTTAAAGAAACCTAAAAATCAGCTGAATCTTCTGGATCGAGAAGATTTTCACCGATATGATGTATGATGGGGACATAAGTAAACAATAGAGCACTCAGACTTGATCTCACACATTGTTCACTGTAATCATTCATTTCGGAGTATTAGCGATGACGGATTCAGAACAGAATGCGACCCCTTCAGAAGTGAATTCTGAGAATAAGCAAACAGCCAATAAAAAAAAGCGATCGCCTGTGGAACGTGCGATCGTTTGGGGATTAATTTTTGTTGCTCTGATTGTAGTTCTTCTCGAAGTGAATGCCCGCTATGGTTACAGCAATACTCTAACTGAAATACAAAACCGCATCGCTCAGGAAGCAGAGGGCAAAGAGTTTTTGCTCAAAGACGCCAAAGCGATGGTGAAAGGATTTCCCTATGGCGATGAACGGTTGACTCAAAGTGGAAAGCAATTACAATATCGCTGGTTAAGCCTGTTTCGAACTTATGCAATTCAAATCTCGGTCGGAATCGATGGCGAAGTCCTTTCTCTGGAGACTGATGCGGAACAGTTCGATGATAAGAATTTAAAAGCCAAATCTTCGAAGCCGGTAGTTCATCGACCGACCCTACCGGAAAAAGGTCTCAGTCCGGAATTTGAGAATGTGGTCGTCCTGACGACCGATCAACTTGACTCACAGACTCGCGATATGAAGGGAATTCTTCCAAGAGAAATTGTGCGTCAAGCGCTCTTGATCGGTGGAAGGGAAGGGGTTGGTTTAAAAACGCGCGATGCCTCATTGCGAGGCGAGGTTCTGTTTGTCGAGAATCCAGAAATCTTTCCACTCAAGTTGCTTACTCACATTGATTCAAGCCGGGAAGTGAATATCGATTTGGAACGTCCCCACATAAACGAGGCTCCTTTTCGATGGTCTTCAGAGTCGTTTATCCTACCGCAAGAGTTTGCGTTGGAGACTCTGATCGAAAAAACGGAAGAACTTTCCCGTACCGGATTTGTCGATGCATTGAAATCCGCAGGTTACACTGGTAAGGCACCCCAGTGGACCGAAGAGTCAACAGTTTCGGATCAGCTGCTTCAACAATTGAAGGAATGGAATTTGATCTCGCAATATGCGGTGATCCAGGAAATGCATACAGCTATTCAAAAAGAAGGAGAATCACCAGAGCGTTTGTCTGTGCTGACGCGAGCTTATGCCAACCTTGGTAGTTTGACTGAATATCTCTGGAACCCTTCACACAAAGTCTTTAAAGCAAGGGCGCTATTGTATGCAGAACGACTGACCGAGCGTTCTGAGGATTCACGCTGGGCGTTGGCACATCGTGCTTATGCAAGAGCTTTCGCTGGTCGTCACCAGAGTGCGCTAGCCGATATAGCAGCAATTCGATCAACAAAAACCGAAAGATCCGAGAACAAACGATCTCTTCCCGATTGGATTGATCTGATTGATGCGTATTGCGCTTATAAGCCTGATGTTTTAGACAAAGCAGTAAAAAATGAAGATACCAAACACCTGGCAATTTATTTGGGTAGTTTGTTGGCAGATCCAGTTGGAAATGAAAAACAGATGCTGACCATTACTGAGCAATTGCTTGAACTGGAACCGGCCTGCTGCCGGGCGATGGACCGTCTTTGTGAAGTAAACTCATTGGGAATTCGGAGGATGGTTACCGAAGAACGTCTGGATCAAGTCTGGCCAGTACTGTATCGAAAAATGCAGAAAATCAATCTTCCAAAACCAGTCCAGGTTACAATTGGGCTGAATATGCCTTCTGAAAGTAACTTGATACGTGAAGAGCACTCTCGTATGCGTGTCATTAATTCTCTAAAAAAAGTCGAAGCAACAGACTATGAACCATCATTAAAAGTGCTGGGGCAACTACTTCATGAACTTGCTTTTGTACATACCTGCCGGAAACTTGATGTTCTGACTGGCAGCCTCAGTCTCAATGCCGATGATGATCTGAAGAAATATCGACCATTGGTTAAAGGCCATCCATATGAGCAATATATAGAAAGTTTTTCTTCAAACAGGGCCGATGCGAAAGCTGCTTATGAAAAGTTGTTAGACTCTCATGATCCGCAAGAACTGGAATTTGTTTCTTCTCGATTGATTTCAAATAGTTATTACAAGTTAAATGCTCAGGCCTATCAAAAGCTTTTTGCCGAAGCCGTCGCAAACCTTGACCAAACTTATCAGGACCAGCTTCGCTATGCACACTGGTTCAAAGATATGAGATCTGAATATGACAAAGAAAATTATTCAAGGACTGCCAGAAATCTTCTGAAAATCAGTCCCCAAATGCCGAAAACGGTGGCGATAAACATCAATGCGAATCCTGAATACGCTGAAAAACAGATCGCTGAATTAATGGGGAAATATGGTAAGAACCCTGAAGTGTTAACAGCTCTGGCAAAAAAATACATCGCTGAAAACGATGATGTCAAAGCGGAAGAAGTCCTTCAACGCAGGATAGAGATTGTTCCCGATCATCGATCTTATACGTCCTTGGCTGGCCTTTACAAAAAGCGTGGTGCGACGGAAAAGTGGAAAGAGACACTGGAAAAGGCACTCGAACTTCCTTCGTTAGGCCTTCAAAATGCTTCCATCAGAGACAGTCTGGCACGATACCACATGAAGCGAGGTGAATGGGAACTGGCAAAACCGCATGCGGTAAAAGCGGCCATGACTTACTCCGGCTGGGGCTTGTTATGTGCTGCTAAGTGTTATGAAGGTCTCGGCGACCTGCAGCAGGCGGAAACGTTTGTCCGTGCCTGTTCGATGCGTTATAAATCCAGCGCTGCCGACTGGTATTTCTGGTGTGTGCGAACGAACTTTGGAGATATCGAATCAGCGCGTCGGTTGGCAGAGCAACAGCTCTTAGCTAATCCAAATACCAATAATCTTTCGCTATCAATGCAAAGCGGCGTTTTCCAGGCGACTCAGGGACTGAAGTCGGAGGCCTTCGATTCTTTCTTAGCCGCTTTCCAGAAATACAAGGATGCTTACTGTGGCCTGCATGCAGCCTTACTCGCTGATGAATTGGGACTGACGGATCAGCGCGATGACCTGCTAAAACAGGTATCCGAACAATGGAACAACAATTTTGGAATCGCTGAGCTCACTAACTTTTTCCAACGGATGTTATTGAAACCGGATTCCGTCGAATGGAATCCGCGCTGGTTTCAATCGCTGCTTGCCCAGGCATCAGAAGGGCGTCCGACAAACTTTTACTATTTTGCTGGGAAATTTTTAGAACAACGAGGACAGGATAAATGGGCAACCATTTATCTGCAATCGGCGGCCACATCCCCCATCACAAATAAATTTAACTGTGCATTGGCTGCGCAGCATCTGCGGTCACAAAAAAAGAAGGTCGCTGAACGCCGTTTTTCCGAACTGGATGCAGGTTATGATAAAGCAAAGTTGCTTTCGCAAAAGGCGGCTTACTTGATTCAGTCAGACAAGAAGGAAGAGGCCATTCAAATATTCGACGAAATTCTCAAATTAAAACCGGACTTATTTATCGTGCTGATCAATCGAGGACAGATGCATGAAGCACTAAAAAATTATCCGGCTGCTATTGCTGATTACAAGAAAGCAATTGAAATAGAGCCTGAGTACTGGATACCTCATGGGAATCTGGCCTTTTTGTACGCGGCTTGTGAGGATGATGAAATTCGCGATGGCACCTTGTCACTTCAGCATGCTCAACAGGCCTTTGATCTGCTGCCGACAAAGTACTGGGTCAATTATGGTGCATTGGCTGCGGCTTATGCAGAATTGGGACAATTCGACAAAGCCATTGAGATGCAAAGACAAGCAATGGAACTTGTTCCTGATGCACAAAAGCGCGAAGCCGCTCGGAGATTGAGCTTGTTCAATGAGGGCCAGCCGTATCGGCGTTCTTCAAAAAAAGAATAGCTTCCTGCCGCGGCTTCATCCAGTAATATTGCTGGAGAAGTACTTGATGAACAAAGTCAACTGAAATGCATCAATGCAATTTGAATGACCGGTGGAGTTGTGCTTCCAGTGTTTTCACGCGTTCAGCCTGTTCTGGGTTTCCGGCGATGTTTTGTGTTTCCAGCGGGTCGGTTTGATGATCGTAGAGTTCGCGCTCAATAATACGGCCGTTTTTCTTTTCAAACCAGACCACGAAACGGTAGTGGTCCGTGCGAAGTGCGCGGCCTATGTATTTCTCGCGGAAGCGTGTGTGTTGGCTGAGGGCAACGGACTTTCTTTTCTGCTTAGGTTGTCGCAATGAGGGGACCAGACTTTCGCCTTCGAGGTGTGGTGGGTTTTTGAGTCCTGTCAGTTCGCAGATTGTAGGGTAGAGATCTACCAATTCTGCGAGATTGCGCGTGCGGCCTGGTTTGATTCCAGGAGCGACAATGAGGAATGGTACACGGGTGGCGATTTCAAAGTTGGTCATTTTGCTCCAGGCACTCTGCTCGCCGAGATGCCAGCCATGATCGGAACATAAGACAATGATCGTATTTGACAGACGATCCGTCTTCTCAAGTTCATGTAGCAGTCTTCCAATCTGAGCATCAACATAGCTCACGCAGGCAGCATAAGCCTGTAGAAGCTTAAGCTGCATTTCTAGGTCGATCAGACCCTGATTGGGGGCACCCAGGTAACTCCGCAGTTCATAACCATTCCATAAGGGACCCTCTTCGCGACTGGGTGGGTTCGGCATCGTGAGCTTTGCACGTAGCGCCGCTTTAACGTATCCATCTGAATTAAACCATGCCATCACAGGAGAGTTGTGTGGCGGCCTCTGGTTCTTAGCGAGCCACGACTTGTCGGGCTGATGGAGATCATAGTATTTCTTGGGGGCAATGAACGGGAGATGGGGACGGCGATATCCCACGGCGAGAAACAGTGGTTTCCCCAGCTTCTGTTTGTGCAGGGTACGAATCGCTTCATCCGTCATACGACCTGCGAAGAAGTGATTGTCGGGAACATCCGGGCTTTGCATCACCGGACAGGCAAACCGTTCGGCCACAATCGTCGGTCCTGCAGGGTTTGATTGATCGAAGATCTCCCACATCTCTCTCTTACGTCCGGGAAAAGCGGGGCTCGACCAGTCCGATGCCACATCCCAACCATCGTGATAGATCTTACCCAAGCCTCGAGTATGATATCCGTGGTCCTTCAACCAGCGCGCCATGGAAACGACATCAGGACGACGTTTACGGAATCGTGTTGCCGAATCATTGCGATGATCAAAGACGCCGATGGTATCAGGTCGCAGTCCGGTCATCATCGAAAGTCGGGAAGGCCCGCATTTGGCATACTGGCAGTAGGCACGCTCAAAAACAACACCAAGTGCTGCCAGCCGATCGATATTCGGAGTCTGCGCACGCGGATCGCCATAGCAACCCAGCATCGGCCGCAGATCATCAACGACGATCATCAGTATATTCGGACGATCAACCGCCGACGCGCCGACTGGCTGCCAGCAAAACACCAGGAAGGCAACAATATAAGTTTGGAATGACTTCGTCATCAGTTTTAAATATTCTTACAATGTTAAAAAACTGGGAAAGTGGTTTGTTTGTGCTGGTTCTGTGAAGTCTTTGGACTTTCAGCCATCTAAAGAAGCCATTTATTTGAGTCGTACCAAAACGCGTAGTCGTTTTACGTCATACTGCGAAGCGTTTGATGTAAAGGTCCAGTCGCGCGTTCTACCGGTACTGTTACCGATGCCGATGTCTGCATTGGGACCACTTTTCCACTGATTGATGGCAAAGATTGTTTGCTTCGCTTCAAAATTGTGGACCTGCATGCAACCATAACCATTGACGGGTGGACCAGTTTCATCGCCAAAGTCCCAGAGGCGGGAACTGGCGTTGGGAATGCTCATTGAATTGTTGGGGCCATAGTTGTTAGGCCAGAATTCAATGTTGCCGCCCGTCAAACCAGTGCCTGTCTTAATGCCGTTTACATTGGAGATAATATTTAAGTTGTCCACTTTCATTTGAAAATTTGCTTTGCTGCTGAAAGTGGGGATACCAAGTTTGGTAAGATCATCGGTGAAGGCATCCATTGAGACATAGACGTACTGCGTCTCCTCGCCGATTTTTTGCAGCTCCAGAAAGTAGGCAATCCGGTCGAACGGACTCTTGAAATCCTGGCTTGCATCGTGAGTGTACTTGATCTGCTGACCCAGGTTTTTCAAATCGAGGTCGTAAAGCAATTTGTACTCCTTTGCCTCATCGACCTTGAGAGATAACCAATCACGCTCCGGCACCTTGCCTGCACGGAATGGAACCGCCGGCAGGCCTTCCTTGTTCGCTAAGTTTGGTTCGGCCAGTTTGTGCCAGGCGAATCGCATTGCAGCTGCTTTTCTGACTTTGGGTGAGGAAAGAACGACTGAGTCGCCATCAATGACGGCTTTGGCCGGGACGAAGTCGGTGTCTTCACCAATGATTTCGAATAAACTGAGTGGCTTATCATCGCGAGACACAAGTCCGCTACCCACATGATTGAAGGTTACACGTAATTTCGCACCCTCTTTCTTCAGCGATTTAAATACAGGCCCGGAATGGACGATGTCTTTGCGTCCGTAAGTCTTCGCCAGTGCGATCAACGCAAGGCGTTTCCCGACATCCTGTTTATTTTTGGGATGGATATCCTGCAGGTTACCGATGTCATGAATGACCGCTTGACCTGTGTTCGGAATCTCCAGTGCTTTATTTTGCGCCTCCCAGAAGACAGGGAGGATGCTGGGCGATTCGCTTCCATATTGAAACGGTGCAATTTGAACATAGAGGAAAGGGAATTCGCCCTGATTCCAGACTTCGCGCCAACCACCGATCAATGCTTTCATTTTATCATAGTAAAGCATTCCCTCGCGATGGTTCGATTCCCCCTGATACCAGATCGCCCCTCTCATTGCGAAGGGAACCAGGGGATGAATCATGCCGTTATAAAGTGTGGTTGGGGAGCCTGGACTGGTCAGTGGCTGAATGGCGGTGGGATACTTGGGAGGAGGGGTTAATGGCGTCTTATCTTTGAGTGCTGTGTTTGCTTGTGCCAGCCATTTTTCGAGACCTTGAAGATAAGTACTTAGCGTTGATTGATACGAGGCGTTGGCCGGGTCCGTCAATTGTACCTGTTTCAGGATGTCGCTGAGGTTGGGCACAGCCGCAAAACCACAGGGGGGCGTCCAGGGTTCGATTCGCGTCCCACCCCAGGAAGAGTTAATCAGCCCAATGGGGACATCAAGGTCTTTGTGTAACTTGCGGCCGAAGAAGTAGCCCACTGCGGTGTAGTTACCTACTGTATCTGGCGAACAAATGGTCCACTCGGCTTCAACATCATCCTGAGGGAAACCGTTTGGACGTTTGGGAATTTTGATGTGACGAATTTTCCTATATTTGGCTGTTGCTTTTTCTTCTTCGAAGTCATTCGATCTGGAGACCGTCCATTCCATATTCGACTGACCCGAGCAAAGCCACACTTCACCAATCAGCACATCGGAAAGCGTGATCGTATTCGTTCCTTTGACATTTAAGGTGACCGGATCACCGACTTTCTGTGCGGGGAGTTTGACCATCCATTTCCCTTTGTCATCGGCGACTGTGGAACTGCTAGACCCACCCAGTTCCACTGAAACCATTTCACCCGGATCAGCCCAACCCCATACAGGAATGGGTTGATCGCGCTGCAAGACCATATGATCGCCAAAAATATGTGGCAGACGGACTTCCGCCTGACTCATCGTTGTGATGCAGAACAGAGTCAAGCAGGCAACAACGACCAGGAAGACACGTTTCAATTTCATAATGTTCTCTTTTAATTTAGAGGAATTTGAGATCGGGCAACAAAAGGCAAGTAAAAAGGAATGATCACGGTCCTATATCATCATGATTCACTAGTACATTGCACTACGCAAGGGAAATAAGAGGTAACCGTAAATTTTTTTTGTGACATAAAACGAGCATTCCAATAAAAAACTTGTCGGTTCTACAAAATCAATTAATATGGAAGCGTCAGTATTCGATTCGAATATTAACGGTGCTCTACTTTCTCAAATGGGAGTGATAATAATGAAAAGTGAAGCGTCACCCCAAGACAAGACGATTCAACCAACCTTTCGCTGGAAGCGTCTCATCCCGATTCTGCTGATCCTGGTTTTACTGGGACTAGGTATTTCATGGAAGTATGACTTATTTTCCTCATCAAAACCTGGTGCGCGGGAAAATGCAATCATGGTGATTGCACCCTATCGGTATCAGGGAACATGGGTGTTTGATGACGCTTCCGTTGGCTTGGTGCGTGAACCGTTTGTAGCCGGTGTCCCAGAAATGATTGATGTAATTGTCAAAGACATTCCTAGTGCCGATGATGGTTTTCGACTTTTATTTTCCGCGAAAGCGTTTCCCGGCTATCAGAAAAAACTAGTCTGGTTACGTGGAGATTCCGGCGGGAACTATTATCGGTTCGAAGATGATCCCATGGAAGGCTGGATCTGCCCGGCGATGTTCAAGTACTATTCCACCGCACCGAAAGAACTCTATGTAAAAGCAGAGTCAAAAAGCTGACTGTTTTATCGGTATACTGCTCTGGTTAGAAAACAAGACAATTACGCAATGATTTTGTCAATGACCTTACCATGCACGTCGGTCAGTCGGAAGTCACGGCCCGCAAATCGATAAGTCAAACGTTCATGGTCGATGCCAAGCAGGTGCAGCATTGTGGCGTGCAGATCGTGTGCAGAGACCGGGTTCTCGACAGCGCGGAATCCAAAGTCATCAGTGGCACCGTAGATCGTACCTCCTTTGATGCCACCACCGGCAAGCCACAGAGAAAAGCCCCAGTGATTATGGTCGCGGCCTTGTGCTGCTCCAGAACCATTCGTACCCATTTCCACCGAGGGGGTTCGACCAAATTCTCCCGTACAGAGAATGAGCGTTTCGTCGAGGAGTCCTCGTTGTTTAAGGTCGATGATTAAGGCAGCCAGACCTTGATCGCATTCGCCGGCCACTTTGCGATGGCTGGCATTGATATTCGAATGACTGTCCCACGGTTGCATGTTGCCGTGCCAGGTTTGTACGAAGCGCACGCCACGTTCGATTAGCCGTCGCGCCATTAACAATTGGCGATTCTGTGGTCCCTCTCCATAGAGCTCAAGAATGTGTTTGGGTTCCTGCTGGACATCAAAGGCGTCTGTCGCTTCAATTTGCATGCGATATGCGAGTTCAAAAGACCGAATACGGGCTTCCAGCGCTACTTCATTGGGACGATTTGCGAGATGACGATCGTTCATTTTTTGTAATAAGTCGAATTGAGATTTCTGTTCTTGTGGTGTAAGGCGATCGTTGTGCACGTATTCAATCAGTTGCTTTGGATCAGTTTTCGAAGTATCGACATAAGTGCCTTGATAAACGCCAGGCAGAAATGCCGAACGCCAGTTACCGGCACCACCGACGGGAAGCCCTCCGGGACAGAGCGCGATGAATCCCGGTAAATTCTGATTCTCCGAACCCATGCCCCAGGTCAGCCACGAGCCGAAGCTCGGACGTACCAGACGTTGGTCGCCCGTATTCATCAGCATGAGAGACATCTCATGATTAGGCAGTTCGACGTGCATCGATCTAATCACGGCCATTTCATCTACGCATTTCGATAGATGAGGGAAGATCTCGCTGATGGGAATCCCACTTTTTCCATGCTGTTTAAATTGAAACGGGGAAGGCAGGGCAACACCAGTTTTTCGTTCGGTTTGCAGATTGTCAAAAGGCAGCATCTGTCCGCCACGCTTTGTCAGTTCCGGTTTCGGGTCCAGTGTGTCAACTTGCGACATGCCGCCATTGAGAAAAACATGAATTACATGTTTGGCTTTACCGACAAAATGCGGTGCTGAACCAGTAGCAAGACTTTCTCGACCGAGGAGATGAGCCAGTGCCAACGAGCCGATTCCCATTCCGCTACGTTGCAAAAATTGACGACGGGAAAAATGTTGTTGATCGTACATAAGATTAATCCACGAAAACAAATTCGTTGGCAGCGAGCAAGACATGTGCCAGTCTTTGCCACGGGTTGGTTTTTGATTTTTCTTTTTGAGATCGAATGTAGTTGAGTGCGAGTTCTACTTCCTGTGGTTCCGGGGATCGGGAGTAAGTGCGCTGGTAGAGCAACCGTACTCGTTCCTCGTCAGTTTTTGCGGATACGATTTCCTTTAGAGAGGCGAGCGCCACAGCACGGTCTTGAATAAAACTGGAATTCAGTGCGAACAATGTTTGCTGAGGAACGTTCGTTTCAGGACGCTTGGCAGTACACGCATTAGGATTCGCTCCGTCGAAGGTACTCGCCATGCTGGATACAATATCGCGGTTTACAAATGCGTAGACGCTGCGACGCGGAACCACTGGTTTGGAGAGCAGGTTGAAGGGGCGGCCATCTCTTTGGGTATCGAGTTCACCAGATACCAGTAACATTGAATCCCGCATGGCTTCCATCTCAAGCCTGCGTCGAGGCATTCTCCAGAGTAGTTTGTTTTCGGGGTCTTTGATGCGCGCTTCACTATTTTCAATGGCTGCTTGTTGATATACGGCAGTCAGCATGATCTGTCGATGTAGTTTTTTTAATGACCAGCCCTCTTCCAGAAATTTTGTCGCCAGATAATCCAGTAGTTGAGGGTGCGTGGGTTGCTGGCCGCGCGTGCCAAAGTCATCGGGTGTGCGTACGAGGCCACGGCCAAAGTGATGTTGCCAGACCCAATTCACGATTACGCGTCGCGTTAATGGATTAGCCGGATCCACTATCGATTGGGCCAGTCCGAGTCTCTGCTTCCCTGGGATAAATGGATTAGAATTCGGTGCCGATAATGCACTCAGGAATCGCGCCTGAACCGGATTTCCCCGATCGATGGGATTTCCCCTGCGAAAGACATAAAACTCGTCAGTGAGTTTTTTCTCACGGAGTGTCATTGCTCGCGGCGGTGAACCGGGAGATGTCAGATGCAGGTTATCAATGGCGCCTTTGCGTCCTCTCACGTTGTCTCGAATTGGTCGATTGAGAAGAGTCATTGCAGTTTCATCTGTCATTGCTGTTGGGGTATTTGGTGCGTATAAGTGTTTTCTTAGTTGTCGGTTGACCGGACTGTTCGCAGCGAGGTGACGAGGATCTTCATCGGGAATAACTTTAGCACCAGTGCTTGCTTCAAGTGAAGTTCCTGTTAATACTTTTAACCATTGCTGATGTACCTCAGCGAAGAGTTTGCCGTACACGTCGGCAACTTCGAGCAGAGACTCTGGTTTCTGTCTGGTAATAGAGTCTAACACGCGCGGATTCCAGCGGGGGGCATTCGCAGTGAGTTTCTGCATGGCTGGTTGTTTTGCCGGATCGCCATTCTCTTTGGAAAGTGACTCAATTAATGCCAGACATCGATCATGGAAGTTTTTTGAATCAAGACGCGATAACCGATGCCATGGTCCAAACACAGGATCATTTTCGGCCAGTTTTTCCAGGTAGTTTCGCCAGCGATTCAACACAAGTGGTCGCAGGTCATCGGTACGGTATGAGAGAAAAACTGCCGATAAGTCTTGCTCGGGAGTTTGTTTTGCGAGCTCACGAAGATAGAGACCGACCTGCATTCGCAGTCGGCCGCGCATAATGGCACTTTGTTCGCGAACCATATCATCATGCTGTTCTTGACGTTGAGACAGTGCAGCTTGGTAACCACGATATGCTTTGGTATCGGGTGCCTGACCAATGATCGGCTGCCTCTGCGGTAAACTGCTACTGCCCAGTGTTGCATAGAGTGAGTAGTAATCGTCTGTGGGAATCGAATCGTATTTGTGGTCATGACATCGCGCGCAGGCAACAGTCAGCCCCAGGAGCCCACGCGTCACAACGTCGATCTGGTCATCAATTGTGTCATGCGGGTTCCGGAACTGCATGCCCACTGTCAGAAACCCGAGTGCTGCTAAAGCCGGATCATTTTCTTTCAGACCTAACTGGTCAGCGGCAAGCTGCTCTGTCACAAAGCGGTTATAGGGAATGTCTGCGTTCAACGCACGAATCACATAGTCACGATAAGTATAGGAAAAGGGGAACTTCTTAAATCCAATGGCGCTTCCGCCGTATGTATCAGCATATCGTGCAATGTCGAGCCAGTGTCGACCCCATCGTTCGCCATATTGGGGAGAGTTAAGCAGCCGGTCGATAACTTTTTCAAACGCCTGTGGAGACTTGTCATTCACGAAGGCTGTCACTTCGTCCCATGTTGGTGGAAGACCTATGAGGTCAAACGTGGCGCGGCGAATCAGTTGCCGCCGGTTGATGGGGGGTGACAATTCCAGTCCCTGAGTTTTCAACCGCACCAGAATGAAACGATCAATGTCTGTGATCGTTGTGTTGTCGACTTGCGGAAGTTCTGGCTTTTTAATGGGCTCAAACGCCCAGTGATCCTGGAAGGGAGCCCCTTCCTGAATCCATTGTTCCACAAGTTTGATCTGTGTAGCACTCAACGATTTACCTGTCTCAACCGGTGGCATACGCAGGTCGGGGTCCTTTGAGATAATACGCTGGAACAGTTCACTTTCATGTGGTTTCTTTGGGACGATCGCGGACTCCTTTGCGGCTGATTCCCTATCCAGTCGCAAATCAGCTTGACGATCACCGGCATCTGGTCCATGACAGTGCAAACAGTGTTCGGCCAAAATGGGGCGAATGTGTTCATTGAACCGCACCTCTGTAGCAAAACAGATGCATGTCTGAAAGAAGAGCACCAGAGTTAAAGAGCTGAGTACAGTGAATGACAGTCTGCGTTGATTCAGCATGGCAACCCTTCTTTCTCAGCGTCTGTCTGCATGAATTCATCTTCCGTTTCCGAGTCTAGTGAAAAGTATGCTTGCAGCCCGCTGGTATGCTGGCGCATCACCTGTTCCGCATGGTCAGGGTCACTAGATTGTAAGGCAGCAAGCAGTAGTCGGTGACCATTGGTCGTTACTTCAGATGTCTGGGCAGTGATGGCGCTGTGTCGACGATGCATGCCTGCGAGCCATAGCTCCAGTTGCGGGCGTAGTGTATGCCAGGCTGCCATCAAACGGGAATTGCAAGCAGCCCGGATGATCTCTTCATGAAAGGCAATGTCGAGATGTGTCAGTTTCAATAAGTCGCTCTCTTGCTCGGTTTGACGAATGTTCTCTTCTATGGCGGCAACAGCTTCTTCTGTGAGACGCAGACAAGCCAATCTGATTGCAGCCAATTCGAGTGCTTGTCGAAATTCGAGAATTTCATGCGCATCGGCCAGGGTCAGCTTCCGAACAATGGCCGTACCTCGGTCGTCGAATTCAAGCAGCCCTTCACCTGCTAATTGGAATTTTGCCTTACGCACAGAGGCACGACTGACGCCAAGTTGTGTTGCCACTTGTGCCTCAGCCAGTGCCGCTCCTGGCGATAATGTGCCTGACAAGATCGCCTCTCGCAGCTGCTTTTCGACATCGTCGCTAATCAACTGTTTTTGGATCTTGCGAAGGGGGATTTCGGTATTTGATGGGGGGGATTGTTGATTTAGCATGTTTTTAGATTAAATAGTCGACGGTCGACCGTCAACTAATAAACAAATAATTGTTTGTTTATATTATGATTTAAGAGTCCCATACGACTACTGTGCCTGTTAGTGATTAAGAATGATTCATTTCAGAGGACTTAATTAGGTTATGATCAAAAAAGTAACTTCGCTTGGCAGAAAGAGATGAAGTTGGCTCGATTTTTTTTCTGAGCTGAGAGAACTCTTTTAAAGCCTCGAGAGTATCTGCTTGTCCCTTCGAATAGACTGGTACTATCAAGACGAAATCGAACAGGTCATTCTTTAATGATTATTTGGATTATAATAGCAGTGATTCTCCTATGATTTCCTCGTACTGTTTGACATGAAACGGGTCAGGTTGCTTGTTTTAAGGGGTCTTTATAGGCAACAGGCATAGAGAGCGGTAACGCAATTCATAATTAAGGACTAAGTGCCTGTTGTGCTTGATTTTATTGGAGAAACTCCCCTGTTTCACTTGGTTTTCGAGTGTGAATTGGCTTAGAATCTCTCACTAAGTGAGTCAAACGGGTAGAGCGTGCGCGCAATTTGTGTGTTCGAACTCTTTCGTAACCTAAATATTAAACACCCTGAATTTGAAACTGAAGCACTGTGTTGACGATAGTTTGTGTTGAGGTAACAGCAGGGTAACAGGCATTGCAAATGCAGCTTGAGAATATGAAATAAGGTAGGGCAATGGCAAAAAATGAGGTCCCGAAAGGCGAACCTTTCGATTTAGAAAAACTTCAAACACTGTTTGAAATGATGGAAAAGCATGGGCTGACTGAAGTCAATCTCAAGCGGGGCGATGAAAACTGGAAACTACGTCGCGGTCCGCAGGAGACAATTTCAATGGTTCCTGCCGCAGCAATGCCGCATCAGATTCCTCAACAACCAATTGCGGCACCCGCACCGGCTGCTCCCCCAACTCCACAGGCTCAACCTCAGCCACAGGAAGCAACTCCTTCTGCTGAGTCAGGACCTGTTATTAAGAGTCCGACCGTGGGAACATTCTATGCATCGCCCACTCCCGATGATCCCGCCTTTGTAAGCATTGGATCAAAGGTAAACGCAGAGACGATTGTTTGTATCGTAGAAGCGATGAAAGTGTTTAATCAAATTCCAGCAGAGATGAATGGGACCATTACCGAGATTTTGGTGAAGGATGGGGAAGCCGTCGAATTCGGCCAGCCTCTATTCCGAGTCTCTCAAGGCTGATGCCTGTTTTATCAAATGGTTGTGATGTCGTTGTCAAAAATGATGACACATCAAAAATCAGAAGTAGAGTCCTTTTACCAAGTCATAAAACATGTTTCAAAGAATACTGGTAGCCAACCGAGGAGAGATCGCACTCAGAGTCATTCGTGCCTGTCGAGAGATGGGCATTGAGACAGTCGCGGTTTTTAGTGAAGCAGATCGGGGTGCCCACTATCTTTCCCTGGCGGATGAAGCGATTTGCATAGGCCCTCCTGCCGCAACAGACAGTTACCTGATGATCAATCGAATTATCAGTGCTGCTGAAATTGGTAATGTTCAGGCAATTCATCCCGGTTATGGATTTTTGGCAGAGAATGCGCACTTTGCCGAAGTCTGTCGTAGTTGCAATATCGAATTTATCGGCCCGCCTCATGAAGCCATGGCGAAGCTGGGAGATAAAGTTTCTGCGCGGGAGATTGCAAAAGCGGCCAACGTGCATTTATCGCCGGGTACAGAAGGGCTGGTGACTGATGAAACCGAAGCGCTTCAAGTCGCTCAAGAGATCGGCTACCCTGTGTTGATCAAAGCGACTGCCGGTGGTGGCGGTAAAGGGATGCGAGTGGCCCGCAATGATATTTCTCTCAAAGCGGGTTTGAAAGCGGCGGCAGCAGAAGCAGAAGCGGCTTTCAAAAATGGTGGCGTTTACATCGAAAAATACATTGAGAACCCCAGGCACGTCGAAGTACAAATTATGGCGGATAACCATGGGAATGTCGTCCACATCTGGGAGCGTGATTGCAGTTTGCAACGACGTCACCAAAAGCTGGTAGAAGAGAGCCCCGCTCCCAACTTGCCGCATTCCGTGCGTGAAGACATTTGTAAAGCCGCCTGCCGTTTGATTGAGTCAGCCGGATATACCAATGCGGGTACTGTTGAGTTTCTCGTTGGTCCTGATAATCAGTTTTATTTTATTGAAGTCAATGCCCGGATTCAGGTTGAGCATCCAGTCAGTGAATTGATTTCTGGTGTCGACTTAATTCAACAGCAGATTCGTGTTGCCGCCGGCGAAAAACTCGATCTCAAACAGAAGAACATTTCATGTAATGGTTCGGCCATTGAATTGCGTATTAATGCAGAAGATCCTGATAATGATTTTCGCGGGTCACCCGGAAAAATTACAAAGCTGCGAGTGCCGGCTGGGCCAGGTGTCCGGTTTGACTCACATATTTATGAGGGGTACACTGTCGGCCCTTATTATGATTCTCTGGTTGGAAAGCTCATTGTACATCGACCGACTCGCGAAGAGTCTTTAGCGTGTATGAGGCGTTGTCTGGATGAGTTCGTCATTGAAGGAATCAAAACGACGATCCCCCTGGCGAAAAAAATCTTTAATCACTCGGCCTTTATTGAAGGTAAAGTCGATACCACGTTTATCGAACGTACCTGGTAAAAAATGTCGAATGATGAAAGCGATATAAAAACCAATCGTTTTGTATTGTAACAGGCTCTCAAGATCTGACGTTCGCGGGTCTGAATCGAGCCCCCTTTCGGCAAAACAAATTGGTTCCAAAGGCGAAAGTTCGCTCATTTCAATGTTGTGTTGTAAGGTACATTTTATAAGCCATTCCCTTAAGAAGCGGCTTTACTTTTTAACGAAACAGGTACAGGTAGACTAATGAAAGTAGGTATTTTAACAGGTGGCGGAGACTGTCCCGGATTGAATCCCGTGATCCGTGGCGCGGTACGCGTAATCTGCAATGCAGGTGGCGAAGTGTACGGCTTACTGGAAGGCTGGCGGGGTGCCATTGAAGGAAACTACATTGAACTCACTTCAGAAAATACAGATGACATCATCTTCAAAGGGGGAACAATTCTGGGGTCCTCCCGAACCAATCCTTACAAAAATGCGGAAGTTGATGTTCCCAAAGTGAGAGCGACTCTTGAGAACCTGGGACTCGATTGTCTGATTGCCATCGGGGGCGATGACACGTTGGGTGTCGCCAGCAAGCTTTGGAGTGAACACAAACTGCCCGTGATTGGTTGTCCGAAGACCATTGATAACGACCTCAGTTCAACCGATGTGACGTTCGGTTTTGATACTTCGATCAATATTGTGATGGAAGCAGTTGACCGTTTGCGTACAACTGCAGAATCACATCGACGTGTCATGGTGGTAGAAACCATGGGACGCCATGCCGGCTGGATCGCTCTGTTCTCTGGCTTGGCAACAGCTGCTGACTATACTCTGGTCCCGGAAGTCGAAATCGACATGGACCGTATGATTGAAGTCTTGAAAAGACGTCGTGCCAACGGAAAAATGTATGGTATTGTGATTGTAAGCGAAGGTGCACAGTTCAGTGCCGAAGAAGGTGTCACCACACAGGATGGTGAAGTCGATGATTTCGGTCATGTGAAACTGGGAGGTATCGGCGAAACCGTTGCCAAGCTGATTGAAGAACGGACCGGCTTCGAAACCCGTCATGTGACACTGGGACACCTGCAACGTGGTGGTTCACCCAGTGCCTATGACCGTGTGCTCGGAACACGCTGTGGTGTTCACGCTGGCTGGCTGGCATTGAAGCATCATTTCGGTTACATGGTTGCTTTGCGTGGAACTCAGGTTGTCCCCGTTGCACTGGCAGACGCAGTCGGCGAAATGCGCGCTCTGGAACCGAATTTCCTCGAAGAAGCAGAAGTCTTCCTGCAATAATTGTTTCGGTTCGATGCAAATCAAAGAAACTAATGGAGTGTCATTTTTGAATTTTGGGGTGATAGAGATCACGGGAGTGCGACAACGGAGCACGTAACCAACACTCCCAGCTCTCAATTTCAAGCTTGACAAAGCACCCGGCGCTGGAAACAGCGCCTTTTTTTATGTCATATTCAGAATGCTCTGAACAACACAGGTTGAACTGTCATTCCCACGTCCGCAGAATGAATTACTAAACAATGTTATCTATTGGGCATTCTTGGTTTTCACGCTGGATAATCATCCCTGACCCTGTTTAAGATAGTAAGACTGACACATACCTGCATGATTGCTTTCGCCTACCAAATTGAGATCCCACGGTTCTCAATGATTTCGATTTTCTTCCCGGAGGGACTAATGACATCACCGCGCTTGCTCCACATTCAAACCTCATTTTTTTTGTCTCTGTTCTGTCTCAGTTTCTTTTTAACTTCTCAAACAACAGAAGCAGGTGACAAAGGGTTTAAGCCAATTTTTGATGGTAAGACACTCAAAAACTGGGACGGTGATCCTCGTTTCTGGTCGGTAGAAGACGGCGCCATCACGGGCAGAACCACTAAAGAAAATCCGACCAAAGGCAATACGTTTATTATCTGGCGAGGAGGAAAACCCGCCGATTTTGAGTTGAAGCTGCAATATAAAATCATCGATGGCAATTCAGGAATCCAATATCGCAGCTTCTCGGTTCCTGGTGCCGACAAATGGCGTGTGGGTGGTTACCAGGCTGACTTCGAAGCCGGCGATAAATATTCAGGCATTTTATATGGTGAAAGATTTCGTGGAATTTTAGGATTACGCGGAGAGAAAACTGTCATTGGCAAGAATCACAAACCCAAGGTGGTTGGTTCAGTCGGTGATACAAATGAGATCCAGAAAAAAATCAAAAAGGAAGATTGGAACGACTATCATATTATCGCCCGTGGAAATCACTTCGTTCATAAAATCAATGGCGTGACAACCGTTGATGTTACCGATAACGATGTGGAAAAACGCAGAGCTGATGGGATTATCGCACTGCAACTTCATCAGGGACCGCCGATGGTAGTGCAGTTTCGCGACATTCAACTAAAAGAACTCCCGAAAGCAAGCAAAACCTCTTCGACCGAAGGCGCTAAAAAAAAAGTAGTCCTGATCGCCGGTAAGAAGAGTCATGGCTATGGTTCACACGAACATCGAGCCGGTTGTCTCATTCTGGCGGACGCATTGAATAACAGTGGTCTGGGCATTGAAACCACTGTGGTGACAGAGGGCTGGCCACAGGATTCCAGTGTGCTGCAGGATGCAGATTCGATTGTTATCTATTGTGATGGGGGAACACGTCATCCTTATAATCAGCACCTGGAAGAATTAAACAAGCTGGCCGAGCAGGGCGTCGGTATGGTTAATATCCATTACGGAGTTGAAGTGCCCAAGGGAGATTCAGGCGACGCGTTTTTGCGGTGGATCGGTGGTTATTTTGAAGCTTGGTGGTCTGTGAATCCCCATTGGACCGCCGATTACAAAAGTCTGCCCGATCATCCGATCTCTAATGGGGTTGAGCCGTTTGCCATCAACGATGAATGGTATTATCACATGCGTTTTCAGCCTGAAATGAAAAACGTACAACCCATTTTGACGGCTGTGCCTCCCAAATCAACACTCAGCCGTCCCGATGGTGCTCATAGTGGAAATCCCGCTGTGCGTAAAACCGTGGGGCAGCCACAACATATGGCGTGGGCTTATGAACGTCCCAATGGCGGGCGTGGTTTTGGTTTCACTGGTGGTCACTTTCACTGGAACTGGGGACATAATGACTTTCGCAAGCTGGTATTGAATGCCATTGCCTGGTCTGCGAATGTAGATGTACCCCCGCAAGGAATAACATCAAAACCATTAACCGTTGAGGATCTCGAAGCCAACCAGGACTATCCCAAATCGAATAAACACAATTCCGCCCGTATCAAAGCATTGCTGGCAGAGTGGAATCAATAAGCGTCAATCGATTAGAATGACTTAGATCACTTGCGACATCAATTAAACATCAGAAGGAAACCGACTCAATGAAGTATCGTTGTCTTGTTCTCATACCAGCTCTGTTGCTCAACGTGACTTTCGATATCTCAACGCTGGCCGCACAGACGGAACGTGACCCTAAAGAGGCGGTGACCAATTTAACGGTGGCGCCCGGTTTAAAGGCAACTCTGTTTGCTTCGGAACCCAGTATCAGCAGTCCCTCCAGTATGGACGTCGATTCACAGGGCCGAGTCTGGATTTGCGAAATTGTTAACTACCGTGCGAAAATGCGTCCGATTCCGACGCGCAAAGCCGGCGATCGCATTCTGGTTCTGGAAGACACAAACAAAGATGGTCGGGCCGATAAAACGACGGTCTTTTATCAGGGACCTGAACTGGATGGTTCACAGGGAATCTGTGTCCTGGGAAACAAGGTGATTGTCGCTGCTCCGCCAAATGTGTTTCTCTTTACTGATGACAACAACGATGGCAAAGCAGACAAGAAAGAACTGCTCTTCAAAGTAACTGGTGGCGAGCATGACCATTCAGCACATGCTGCGATCTTTGGTCCTGATGGCAAACTATACTGGAACTTTGGAAATTCGGGCAAACAAGTCTTCGACAAAAATGGTAAACCGATTCTCGAAAGAAATGGTAAACCAGTACTCGATAATGGCAAGCCGTATTGGGGTGGAATGGTCTTCCGCTGTAATCTGGACGGAAGCGACTTTGAAGTCTTGGGACACAATTTTCGAAACAACTATGAAATTACCGTCGACTCGTTTGGTACACTCTGGCAATCGGATAATGATGATGATGGTAACCGCGGTGTGCGCATCAATTATGTGATGGAATATGGCAACTACGGTTACCTGGATCAATTGACGGGAGCACGCTGGAAGACACCGCGTACCGGCATGCACGAAGAAATTCCACTCAGGCACTGGCATCTCAGAGATCCGGGTGTCGTACCGAACTTGCTCCAGACCGGTGCCGGTTCTCCTACGGGAATTCTGGTTTATGAAGGTTCGTTGTTACCTGAAAAATATTGGGGTGAAGTGATTCACGCTGATGCCGGTCCGAATGTGGTTCGTGCTTACCCTGTTGAGAAGGACGGGGCAGGGTATCAGGCTGAAATTGCGAATATCATCACGAGCGAAAAAGATAAATGGTTTCGTCCGTCTGACGTCTGTATCGCCCCTGATGGTTCTTTGTTTGTGGCTGACTGGTATGACCCCGGAGTTGGCGGTCACCGTATTGGTGATCAGAAACGGGGACGTATTTTCCGTATCGCACCACCCAGTGCGAACAAGTATCAGTTCAATAAACTCGATCTGAGTTCAGTGGAAGGAGCCATAGCCGGAATCAAAAATCCTAATCTGGCAACACGTTATTTAGCATGGGAAAAACTGCATGCCCTGCAGGAACAGGCACTTCCTCAGTTAGAAGAATTATATCAATCTGACAACCAGAGGTTCCGCGCTCGCGCCCTCTGGCTGTTGGCAGGCATCAAGGGTAAGACAGAGCACTATGTCTCACACGCCCTCAAAGATTCCAACCCCGATATTCGCATCACCGGCTTGCGTGCCGCACGTCGTTATAAGTTGGATGTCATTCCTTATGTAAAACAGTTGGTACACGATTCCTCACCGCAGGTCCGACGTGAATGTTTGATTGCCTTACATCACAATCAGTCACCACAAGTGGCCGGGCTGTGGGTGACGCTGGCTGATCAATACGATGGTAAAGATCGCTGGTATCTGGAAGCGCTGGGCATTGGCATGGATGGGCAGGAACAAGAATTTATGTCGGCCTGGCTCAAGCAAGCAGGTGACAAATGGGATACTGCCGTCGGTCGTGATCTCCTCTGGCGATCTAAAATTCCACTGGCGGTTCCTTATCTGGTAAAAATCATTGAAAATCCTAAAACAAAACTGGATGCACTGCCGCGCTATTTCCGTGCTTTAGATTTCATTCCCGGCAAGGAAAAAAATGCTGCGGTTGCAGAATTGGCTTTGATCAAAGAGCCGGGAGATAAAAAGCGCGAAACCTACATTATTGCAGAAGCCATTTCGCGGATGCCTGCGAATGTCGTCATGAAAGATCAAAAATATCAGCATGCACTCGCGCAAGTCATCGATAGTAGTCGGGGTACTCCAGAGTTCACGAAGCTTGTCGAAAAATTTCACGCTTCTGCCTACTACCCTGAGTTGATTGCCATCGCTGGTCAATCGGGTAAATCGCAGACTGCCGTTGATGCGATCCGCGCGGCCTTAAGTTTGAAACAAAAAGCATTGATTCAGAAAGACTTGAAAAAGAAAGGTGGTTCTGAGAAAGAACGACATCAGAAACTCGATTTGATTTGGGCACTGGGCACTTCCGGTCACAAGGGAGCCAACGCACTCCTGCTCAATATCATTAAGGATGATCAGGAACCCTTGGTCGATCGACGTGAAGCGGTTCGGGCCATCGCCAAATCTCGATCCGGCGCGCACGCGTTGTTAGATCTTGCGGAAAAAGCAAATTTCCATGCGCAGCTGAAACCGACAGCCGCAGCCGCTATGTCGTCAACCATCATGAAAGATGTGAAGGAGCGGGCAGCCAAACTATTCCCAGCGCCTCCAACCAAAGACAACAAGCCCCTGCCTCCGATTAACGTCTTGGCCAGTATGAAAGGGGATATCCTCGATGGTCGTGTCATGTTTAACACCAAAGGGACATGCGCCAAATGCCATGTGATCAATGGCATGGGAAAAGAGGTCGGGCCGGATCTGTCAGAAATTGGTAAAAAACTGAGCCGCGAAGCACTGTTTGAGTCAATTCTCTACCCCAGTGCCGGCATCAGTCATAACTATGAATCGTACACGATCATTTTAGCTTCGGGGAATGTCGTGAACGGTCTCATGGTCAACAAAACCGATGATGCAATTACCCTGAAAGATGCTGAAGCCATTACACGAACCTTCAAGATGGATGACATCGAAGAAATCATTCCTCAAAAGATCTCATTGATGCCAGCCGACTTACAAAAAGTGTTGACGCAAGAGGAACTCGTCAACATCGTCGAGTACATGACCACACTCAAAAAAGCCAAGAAAGTAGAAAAGGCGAGCCGGTAACCCGAAGGTGTGGTTTGAATCGTATCATCTAAGGAGCATTCGTTGCGCGCTACGAACTTTGTCGGTTGGCTTGGCGTGGCGCTTGTCACTCTTGCTGGCAGTTTCTGGGCTTTCTGGGGAATCATTGAAGCCTTTCACGAAGGCTGGTGCAAGCCACTGTTGTGGATGCGACTACTTCAGACAGCTGCCTATCTAAGTCCGGCAATGTTTTTCTGTGGATTCGCTGTAATCGGTATTCGTTGGCCTCGCGCGGGAGCTGCGTTATTTACATTGCTCGGAATTACTATTACGACCCTCATTGTGAACGATCAGTCGCGCATTTCACTTGCGATTGTGTTGTGTCTGACTGCCCTGCCGGTACTAGTGGGGTGCCTGTTTTTATGGGGTCGACCCAAACCCAAAAAAGCTGCCTATCTCGTCGCTTTGGGAATTCCGGTTCTGACACTGATCGTATCTGGTGCAGAGCCCGTGATCCGAGTGAGCACTCGTGTTGATGATGGCGATCGAGGTGAACGTTTTGTGAAGGGGCAGGGTGTGGCTTTGTTGTGGGCTCCAGCGGGACCCGGGTGGAGTCGAGAGGGAGGTGTGAGTTGGAGCGATGCTAAAGAGCGGGTACGATATTTAACGAAAGATGGGATGTCATTGGCAAAAGAACCTCAGGATCTCTGGCGACTTCCAACGCGCGAAGAAGTTGTTTGCTCTCTGACTCGGGGCAATCGTAACGCAGGCGGAACATGGGACAAAGCACTTGAGCAGCCTCGCTACGAACGCAAACCGGATAAGGAATCACCGTTGTGGGATTCCTTTGCACCACTGATTTATCTTTGGACGGCAGAGGAAGCAGACGAGAAACGGGCCTGGATTGTCGTGTATCATGGCGGCGTCTATGCGAAGCCCAAAGCCGTTGGTTCTCCCAGTTTTGGTTTTCGCGCCGTTCGCGAATAATCTGTGCTTAACCTAAACGAAAAGTATTTTGGGTCACAAAGTCAGTTTGAAAACGCGACCTATGCGCTCCAGAAGCCATATTTGATTCGATAACAAAGAGCCCGCTTAGATTTGAATTTCCGCGAGTTCTCTGTGTTTTTGTTGCGAAGTGTATTGATCGACTAACGCGATGAGTTGTTTTCGATCTACCGGTTTGGTTGTGTAATCATCGCAGCCTGCATCGATACATTTCTTGCGATCATGACTCATCGCATGTGCTGTGAGTGCAATAATGGGGCCGGTATATTCCGCTTCCCGTAGCTTCGTTGATGCGCTATAGCCATCCAGGACGGGCATTTGCATGTCCATGAGAATGACATCGAAGGGATCGCCTTTATCACGTGCTTGCAAAGCAAGCTCCAAAGCGACTTGTCCATTATCCGCAGTGGTCACTTCAGCGCCCGACTTTTTCAAAATGAAAGAAATCAGCCGTTGATTATCAGGTCCATCTTCTGCCAGCAGTACGCGGCAATTGAGTTGAGTCGTTTTTTGTTCCTGCTTTTCTTCCGAACGATTCACAGGGAATTCTGCCTCAGAAACTTCCGTAACGAGTTCGACATCCTGGAGGGATCCCGTTGAAATACTAAGCGAGAATGTACTCCCTTTTTCTGGAATACTACTGACTTCGATGTTCCCACCCATCATTTTTGCAAGCCGCTTACTGATAGTGAGCCCCAGCCCTGTTCCTCCAAATTTGCGTGTCGTGGATGTATCGGCTTGGACAAAGGGTTGGAAAAGATGACTCATTTGATCTTTCGTCATCCCGATACCTGTGTCGATGACATCAAACTGCATTTGGGGATCGTTAGTCTCAATATCTTTTAGCCGCGCCACGACACGAATTTTACCGATTTCAGTGAACTTGGTGGCGTTCCCAATCAGATTGATGAGAATCTGGCGGATGCGTGTGGGGTCTGATTGAATCTGTTTCGGAACTGGGCCATCATATTCAAGCTCCAGTTGAAGTCCTTTCGCATTTGTGGGTACTCGCATGAGTGAAGTAACTTCCGAGAGAATCTGGCAAGGTGAGCATTGAATGTGTTCCACTTCCAGTTTGCCTGATTCTACTTTGGAGAGATCAAGAATGTTATTGATGATTTGCAGAAGATATTTTCCATTACGGCGAATGGTTTTTAAACCTTCAACATGTTCGGGGTCTTCAATCGTTCCTAGCAGAATTTCCGAGAATCCTAAGATTGCCGTCATGGGGGTACGAATTTCATGGCTCATGTTGGCGAGGAACTCACTTTTGGACTGGTTTGCTGCTTCTGCTGCTTCTTTGGCCTGAAGTAATGCTTGTTCCGCCTGTTTGCGCGATGTGATATCAGTTCCATAGAGATTAACATAGTTCTCTTTAACGATGGGGGCCAGATTCAATGAGTAGCATAATTGATTTGTGTCAACTTCGATGCCTACAGAATCGCCAATATCCAGTGCTTTTTGACAAGCCTCACTGATCTCGTAAGGAAGTAAATCATTCACTTGAATTCCCCAATGAGTGAGTAATTCTTTACTGGCAGGGTTAGCATAAAGCAGTTCACCTTCGCCTGAGACGCGCAGTACAGGATTGTTATTTTCCTCGGGAATGCGTGAGATCGTCTCGATTTTCTGGGATGCTCGTTGTTGTTCGGTAATATCAAGAATAACGGCAACAAAAACCGCTCTTTCCTCCAGTGTCGATAGTTCCAGGTTGACTGTCACAGGATACTCGGAACCATCTTTTCGGCGGTGCACGGTCGTGAATTCAAGATTACTTTGCAGACCCTCTATGAGCGGCGACACAATTTCTTGAAAAGATTGCTGTGTGTGTTCTGGTTTGATATCGACGGGTGTCAGTTCGCGAAGCTCTTCCATGCTATAGCCAATGTTGCGGCAGGCGCCTTTACTGACATGCACAAATTTCAGTGTCTCCTGATCAAATATGTAAATTTCATTCTGGGATCGATCTAGAATCTGACCAAAGGCACTCAGTTGTTCGGCTTTACGGTTCGCTACTACCAGATCTTTCGCCTGTCTTCTCAATTCATCTGTCTGATGCTCCAGTTTGTGATTGGCGTCCAAAATCATCTGGTTGGCGCTATGCAAATCTCGAGTTCGACTTTTTACTTGAGATTCTACAGACTCATTTGTTGCTTCCAGTTCGGCCTGCTGTCGAGCCATCGCACGCATTTCTTTAAGACTTTGATGAATGGCAATGAATAAGAAGACATCTTCAAATACAACCCAGGCACCATGCTCTACCACCCGCCAGGGGCTTGCCGTGAGCACACCAAAAATGGCTTGCGGATAAAACAGGCCAAAGGCTAAATGGTCGACTACCACCACCACTGTCGCTGAAATGAGAACACGCCAGTCTCGATAAAAGGCCAGAAACGCAAGTGAACCAAAGATGTGAAAATGCGTTTCAATCCGGCCGCCACTCAAGTGTATTAAGAGAGAGGCCATCAACATTTGGCTGATAGCAACAACATGCCGGGTGAGTGTGGATCCTGAGCGCGTTATCGCCAGATAAATGGGAAATAAGGAGATCAAGCCTCCCAACAGAATCGCTGCCCAGATGTGAAGGTGTATTTCGCTTTCCGTTCCAGACCAGGCACGAGGAGAAATCCAGTATGCAGCAATAATACTGCCGATCCACTGTAAGACCATCAAGCAGGCAAACAAGCGGTCGGTGCGCTTAAAGATCTCTAAACGATTGTTCTGATAGAGGGATTCTACTCGTTCCGAAATGGCATCATCATGATTTGTGGATTCTATTGTGCTCGACATTATTGATGCTCCTTATCGCAAGTGTCTTTTTTTCCCAATAAGGGGCAGCCGAAAGTGAAAGTCTGACCGGTTCCTGATGCACCACTTATCAAGATCGACTCAATGGTACTCCTGCCAACATTTTCGCCAGCATGTCCGCGTGATCCTGTAATACCGCCACGGAACAACAGTTGCCCCTCTGTGTCAAATAGCAATGTGTATCCCGAAGTCTTTGCATGAAATCGCTCTGCTTCGGAACCATCTTGATCATCAAAAACTTTGACGTCGGGGATGTCCTCTGCGGAAAACCAGAGGTCTGTCTGCTCCCAATTTTTGGGGAAGTCAGTTGGCTTAAAGAACAGTACTCGGGCATCTAACTTTCCAGCACAATGTGCCATGATCAGTGCCAGCTCATTAATGCTGGCCCGAGTGCAGGGGCAGTGAGGATGAGCAAACATCACGAGGGTTGCGCGATTTGTGTTTCGCTCAATTTGACTATTGGCAGGCCATTGTCGGGGAGGTTGAGTGACTTCGCCTGGAGTCGTCTGATATTTCCACATGGCTGACATACCGATTCCCACCAGACCAAGCCAGAGGGCTGTCAGAGCAGGTAAGGTAAACCACCGAAGTTTCCGTCTATGATTTCGGATGACTTGATCGTCGCCATTGGATGTACTTGTCCCTGGTGGATTCATTGTCTTTACCGTAAATAGTCTGAGGAGTTTGTTTTTTGGACTACTTAATGAATCTGTTTGTCGATCAATTATTGTTTGAAAAGAATGAGCGCACTGCAAATTCGATTTTGGATGGACACATTCCTCTCAAGTTAAGAGACTTACAAACATGATGTTCACTGTGAAGAAAACATAAGTTGCGTTTGTACAAAGCGGTGGCGAATTATTTGCAAAAATACACGATTCAGGTGTGAATCAGGAACGGAACGTGGAGAGGCTTCATAACCGGTAAAAGTAAAAGAAATTAGGGAGGTTTTCCTATGAACCACATAAAAACCTCCCTCAATTTAGGTGAAACACCACAAGTAAAATGAACGTAGAGAGTTTCGTTCCTGCTCTAAAGATTGGAGTCTCCGAAAAGCCGATGGTTGAGTGGTATCCCTGTATTAGTCTCTGGATGAGCATTCAATCAGATTTACCTCCCATTTGGAATTGCTGATAACCTCCTGAAATTGCGATAGGAAAAAACGACGCAGACCAGTTTGATGAACTTCGTATTGAGTTCGTTAGGCGGTGTTTGAAGACGAATGGATTTCGTTTATCTCATCGAGCTGCAACTTGCAGTGAGCCATCACGTTTTAATAGTAATAATCAATGTTTCAATCTTCTCTATAGGGCATCGCTCCACAGGACACAGAAAAATGTGATGAACCTTTTATTCAGCACAGAGGTCTAATATTTGAGAGGCCACACCTCGATAATCCGAAACTCATTGAGACGAAACCATGCCAGATGTAGTTCCCCGCATTCGACGTGCTCAACCACAAGAATGCACAACGATCAGTGCGTTAGGCATACGATCCAAAGCATTCTGGAACTACTCGCCACAAATGATGGCAACGTTTCGTAGCGAACTCACCCTGTTAGCCGAAGACATCCAGAAACGACGCGTTTATGTGATAACAATCGACAAGACTATTGTTGGTTACTATTCACTGCGTGAGATCGACTTGAAAGCCATCGAGCTCGAACACTTGTTCGTCGATCCTGATTGCTTGAAACGTGGTTTTGGTTCGCAGATGTTTCACCACGCGATGGATGTGATCAAATCCGAGGGGTTTACCCGCTTGGTGATTCAAAGCGATCCCAACGCTTCCGGTTTTTACGAAAAATTGGGTGTTCCATTGGTGAAAAGAATTCCATCAAGCATACCAGGCCGTTCGATTCCTTGTTTTGAAAAGATCCTCCAGGCAGATTAACGCGAATCGCTGGGCGAATGGCGTCCCAGTTGGCACATGTTTGTATTGTTTCAATCATAATATGACTATCAAAGCTTTCTCACCCGAACAGAACTACTTTTTCCTTTCGAGAATCACGAAGAAAGAAATCTCAGGAGCTTGAAATTGATATGCTACTTTTAATCGACTTTACAGGAGTACTGTTTTTCAGGGTTGACGTAGACATAACCGATTTCCAAAGTTAAAATTAGATCAATAAAATATTTTTACCCTCGCTCTATAATTTCCCCATACACAGCGTTGTCAAACGTTGTGGATCTGCCCACCCTGGAATCGATTATGCTGAATATTTTTGATCAGTCTGCCAGCAAATTTTGCAATCAAGTATCGCGTCGGAATTTCATTAAAGTAGGGGCACTTGGTCTGGGCGGTCTTAGCTTGCCTCAGGTCCTCAAAGCTAAGAAGCAGTCGGGCAAAAGCAGCTCTCACAAATCCATCATCATGATTTATCTGCCGGGTGGGCCGCCGCATCAGGATATGTATGATCTCAAAACGGATGCACCCGCTGAAGTGCGTGGCGAATTCAAACCTATTTCGACCAATGTACCTGACATTCGCATTTGTGAACATCTTCCCGGGCTGGCCCGGATTGCGGACAAATGTGTGTTTGTAAATTCGCTCGTCGGTTCGGTAGGTCAGCACGCATCGTTCCAATGTATGACCGGACACAACTCGGTCAACCAACCCGCGGGCGGTTGGCCCGAATTGGGGTCCGCATTGTCACACTTGAAAGGGAATCCTCGGGCGATCTCACCCGCTTATGTCAATCTTTCGCCTCGGATGCAGCACACTCCTTATAACTTCGGAAAGAACAGTTTCCTGGGCATGGCTCATACACCCTTCAATCCGAACGGCGAAATGAAGGGTGACATGACACTCAATGGCATTACATTAGATCGTTTGCATGATCGGAAAAGTCTACTAAATAGTTTTGATCAGTTTCGGCGTGATGCCGACAGTAGCGGGGCAATGCAGGGGCTCGATTCGTTCAACGAACAGGCCTTCGGTGTTCTTACTTCAGGGGGCTTGGTTGAAGCGCTCGATCTTTCAAAAGAAGACTCGGCGATTCGTGAACGTTACGGTAAAGGGACAGAAAAAAAACAAGGGGACGCCGCACCACGACTAAACGAACAATTTCTTCTGGCACGACGGCTTGTCGAAGCCGGGGCGCGCGTTGTGACTCTAAGTTATAGTTTCTGGGACTGGCATAGTAGTAATTTCAAACGGGCGAAAGAAAATTTTCCTGACTTCGATCAGGCAATTACAGCGCTCATCGAGGACTTGCATCAACGTGGCATGGCGGAAGACACGACCGTCATCGCCTGGGGCGAGTTTGGGCGTACTCCTATGATTAACAAACAGGGGGGGCGTGATCACTGGCCGCGCGTTTGCAATGCTTTGCTCGCCGGTGGTGGCATGAAAACGGGTCAGGTTATTGGCACCACCGATCGCCTGGGCGGCGAGGCGAAAGATCGTCCCGTACATTTTCAGGAAGTCTTCGCGACACTCTATCACAATATGGGAATCGACGTGCAGCAATTAACATTACCTGATCACGCCGGTCGACCCCAATACCTGGTCGACAGCGGTTATCTACCACTGGCCGAAGTCATCTGACCCCTCTATCGCTTCGTGCCTCGAGGCCAGGTTTCATTAGCCCTTGCCCTGGCATTATTCACGATTTGCTCAACGAGCCGTAGTACACAACCTTTGGTGGTCTATCTTAGCTCCACGCGTATTGCTCTTCTTAGATTTGTCTGGTTCACAGCTTACTACTAAGGGTTCCATTACTCGAATACCATAGTTTCCATAATTCTTCAGGCGTCGCCTGGTGTGTTTGTCAACTATGTGATTCGATGAAACGAGAATTGCACCATCCGAAGCGACAACATGTTCTTTGAAGATCATACCATCGGTTAACTCTTTAATCATGACACGGCGGGTAGTTTTACTAACCGACTCGACGATAGCTCGTTCCAGTTCATCCACAATAAAGGAAGCAAATATCTCTGGTTCTCTTCGTAAGTGCTCGAATGGCAAATGATTTGAGGAATGGGCATTTTCGAGGACTTTGTATTGTCGCACTATTCTGATCAGATTTGCGGCAAGCGCGAGTGGCTCGTTTCGAATGATGTCTTTAATCAATGGCACAAGGTCACTCTGCTTATCGTAAAGATTAATGATTCGAGAAACAGTCTCCAGATCAGAGATCTTATTTATGATATCTGAGATTTCTCTGCGTTCTTGATCATCATTTGTAGAAATAATGTCACGAGCCTCAATCAGTATGGCAGCAGCTTCATATTGATTGACGTACTCAGGATTCAGCACTTGTGCTAAATCGCTAACTAATCGAATGACATGTTCCGAGCGTGGACAGACAGAACTGACAAGTCGATTGAGCAAATCAATATATTCGCTGTTTGACCTGGCAAACCGGTCACGCTGTGAAGCTGTAAGAATTGCCAGCGAAAGCAAACCAGCGATTTCATTGAACAACGCAAGGTGGGCTTCTGAGTATGCGTTAATCTCGATGCTCGAAAAGAACAGGAATCCAACACTATGTCCTTCGACAGTCAGCGGAAATGTGAACGAAGATCGAATACCTTCATTTACGATCAAACGTGTTGATTCAGAGTGGGGATGTTTTTGAAGATACTCTTGAAGGTTATTTAGTATTCTGGGGCGTTTCTGCTCCAAAACAAATTGGAGTGAAGATCCTTTAAGTGGAGCACTAAAGTTTTTACCGAGCATTACGTTGTTATCAGAACGGCACCAACGTGAAATAACAAGTTCTCCCGTTTCGTCGAGCAAAGCACAGCCGATTCGGTTGAACGGTAATACAGACTGGAAACTTTCATAAATGGAATTCAACACTGCATCCAGCGTTTCCCCTTGCAAGACTTGTTCTGTTAACCCGGAAAACAAGTTTGCGAGCATGTCATTTGAAGGTTCTTCTAATTTACATGGTGATTCAATTACAGTCATCATTCACTCTTTTCTACTTTAAAACCCAAATCAGAAAGAGGTGATGATTTCACCGCTACCATGTTGTTGGCATAGCTCGATCAGTTTTTTGATTGAGAGCTTTGGTGGCACAGTCATCGTAACCCGTATCGAGTCAATTTTGGCGATCTGTTGCCCTCTTCGAATAGATTGGATCCATATAAAAAGTAGGTTACATTTTGATAATTTGCATGGAGGTAAAACTCTGGAATCTGAGGGAATGGGGAAAGCAACAGCGACTGTCGTTTCTTTTGTCACTTAATTATAGTGCAAGAAATAGTTCGTCTTTGAATATGATTGAACTAAACCATTTATTAATGATCACTCAATCTGGTCATCACTCCAGTTATACTTTTGTTCTGATTTAGCCCTGACCTATTTCTATAAACGAAAAAAGACTCAGAGCAATGTGCACTAAGTCTTTTCACATTAAACGACCAAGAGAGGACTCGAACCTCCGCGGTGATTACCCTCACTAACTAATGACTACACATTTAAAAAGTGTTTCAATTTCACTGCAATTACTTTGGGATCAAAACGTTGCGTCTGTTGTATTTCGTTTCAGTTGCTGAGTTGGCTTTCGTGATATTAAACGCTGATCGAATCTCTAAACAACTGAATCAGAAATGAGCGAGGCTACCCCCAAGGCGCATTGTATTATGTTATTGTTTACTGACTCTCAAATACAAATGGCCGTTACAATTGTAGCAAAGGAATTCAAAATGAAGTTTGCAATCTTTTTCTACCCATTCCTTAAAGGCCTTCGTTTCCCCTTTGTCGAGATTCCATGTCCAGTCATCAAAAACAAGTATCGCACCATCGACTAAGCGGTTTTCTAAATACTCTAGACATTCAACAGCTGGTTCATACAGGTCACAGTCAACGCGTGCAAAGGCAATCTTTTCGATGGACTGGACTTCTGGCTGTTTAAAGCTTTCAGAAAACCATCCCTTTATCAGATGTATGTGGGGACGCTGTTCACACTTTAGCCTTTTGCTCACACTGGCATAGTCTGCAGCATACTGTCCTTCGCTCCAACAATCTAAATCATGCTCAGTTGTTTTTGGCAAACCTTGAAAGCTATCAAAGCCCCAAATCTCTCGGTGATTCGAATTTAAATCCTGGGCCTCTGCCAGCTGTTCAAGCCAATCCCCTTCGAATACCCCAAACTCAACAATGGCACCAGGAATATCTTTGAAAGTAGCATCGCTGATGAGCTCCCGCGCATAATTGAATTCTGCTTTCCGGGCGGCATCCATAACCATGCTATAATATGGAGTCTCCGGCCCCCATGATGAATAAATCCAAAACCCAGGTTTTGGGGGATTCCCGTTAATCGCTGAATTCATCCAGCTTTGATAATCCGTTTGTGTTTGTGGAGTTGTAGTTACTTTTGACTGAATCTGGCTTGGATTCGAACTCGTACCATTGGGGGATGTCTTCTTATCAAGCTCTTTTACTTTAGTTTCAAGAGCAGGTAAACGCTTGAGGTGGGTAATAAGAGACCGAAACGTTTTATACTTTCGTAACAACATTTGGCAATCCTTTTTGTTATTAACGTTGTTAATTCAATCGTTTGTCTTCATTAATGGAATCGTTTGTAGTCTATCAAAAGTTATTTATATCAGTCTAGATTTCTTTCAGCCTTCTTAATACTATTAGCGTCGTTTTCTGTTGAAGATGTTTTTGGAAGCTATTTTTAAAGTTAGTCATGTGAAGTTGAGATTTGAGATCTAATAATATAATCCCTTCATTGCGATCCAAGCCTATATCAAAGAATGAAAACATCTTTAGTAACTTATTTTGGCTAGGGGGCACAATAAGATGTAGCCGGTCTAATAAATTTGAGTTTATAAGAGACAGTATAACACCGGTTTACCGCATGATAGTCTGGCTGTAGAATCTGGAACTTTCCCCTCGAAGTACAAATCTGCGAAACCAGCTATGAACTTCATTTTTCGATCTTACTAGGTCGTTTTGCAATCGAAGGTTCAACATGAATCTAGCACCATCTACTTTTCAGAGACGTTTTTCAGGACTCATGGGAATAAAAAAAATCGAGGGTAGTGCCATGAATTTATATAGGCTTCTCTCAATAGATAAAATTCCTTAATGTGAAACTATTACTTTGTGACGAATTTTGGTTTTCAAAACAGTTACAACCACGTGTTCTAAAATGATTTATCAGCAGGAGGCCATTGGATTATGCGTAACGCTTTAAAAACTCTCGCTTTGAAGGTACCGGGTATTAGTAAATTAGCTTTTGATCATCAACGTATTTCGAGGTTGGAGTCTACATTGACTAGTCTCCAAAATAACCAAGGATCAACTCATGCCGCAAATATTCCACAATTATGGCAGGGTTTCGATCAATATGAGACATCAGTCGTATTAGCTCTACGGGATTTAATCTCACCAGGTGAACTTGTTTTTGACGTAGGAGCAAATCTTGGTGGATTATCAGTTACTCTCTCCAGGCTTGTTGGTCCATTCGGAAAAGTAATTTCGTTTGAAGTGAGTCCTCGCATCATTCCGCAGCTAATTGCAAACCTGAATTACTGGGCGTGCAAAAATGTATTTATTATACCGAAGGCTGCTTGGAACACGTCAGGTGAGCAAATACCGCTGTATTTTGGGGGGGAGCACTATGCAGATACAGTGATGGAAGGACATGCTGATTTTAACAATGGTGCCCCCAGTTATATCGCGGATACTGTGGCGCTTGATGATATTGTAGGTGCTATCGGGTTACCACCATCAGTCGTTAAGATGGATATTGAAGGAGCTGAGCAAGAGGCTTTAAAAGGGTTTATCAATACTCTTAACTCCCATCACCCGGCTTTGATACTCGAAATGGATGGTGCGGACGCCAGTCTACAAGAGTGGTTAGCTGACAAAGGGTATCATTTATATTTGGCTGATAATTACGAAAAACTTGAGAAGCCTGTGGGTTCCAGGTTGATGAATGTGATTGCAATTCACCAAGATGATACAAAAAATAACAGCTATTATAATAGTATAGTGAAAACACCAGTACTTGTAATGGATCACTCTGAATGGAGGGCCGATTCTGATGGTTTTTACTTTAAAAGTTCCCAGCTTCAAGCTGGTAGATATGTTTTATCATTTGTCCCGACTCAAGAAGCCGTTTGTGACCATTCCAAAGCCGAGTTATCTGTTTTGGAAGGAGAAAGATTGGAAAGCAAAAGTTATCATAACTCTCCCTGGTCTCATTTATCTCAATCGTATACCGATCAACCATTCCACTTGAAAAGGGATAATTCAATAACCATTCGACTTAAATTCAGCGAACAAAAAGACCTTAACAATGTATTTAAATCGATGTCGTTGTTAAGAGTGGATTCGAATCAGTCTCCTTGGGCAGATAAAAAACGAGTCATTTTTTAAGCTGCAGGTGACTTTGTACCCCCGTCGTCCACTTTAATCTAGTTGATGTATAGGAAATTAAAGTTAATCGTGAGTTCCAGTGGGAGCTGATTTCCAAGTTTACTTCAACGACGTACTTTGGGTTGTTGATCTCAGTATTATCTGGCTATATAGCCATGCTCGGGTTGTTACACACTGGGAATACTAGGTAGTGTTTATTTAATATATTTGATAGTGATTCTCAGGAATGCGGCCTTAAGCATAACAAGATAACTTTCCAATATTTTGTTGTACCGAGTGGCAGTTCTGCAGTAGTGTTTCAAGCGACCGATTAGGCGTTTTACAACACCCTTTTTGCTATATCACTTCCTGTAAAAAGATGGATGCTTGTTTTCATTCTTCCGATTCAGAATCACATTACCAATCGCTTTCGATTCAAGCCACTCGAGGATGTAACCGGCTAAGTAAGCTTGATCGCTTACAAGGTGTTCAGGACAATTGGCTTTGCGATGCAGTCGTAGAAGGATCGAATCCATCACGGAAAGAAACGCTGTTGGCTCATTGAACTAACCTGCAGTGACTTTGATCCCCAAAGAGATTTTCCAGCCATCACAGGCAATGTGTAACTTGGAAGAATAACTGCCGCGTGATCTTCCAAGTCTGTTTTTGACAACAAGGATGTAGCTGATACTTTCAAATTCGTATAAACCAATTCCGATAAAGAAACATTACCTAGGGTTACTTCCAGCGAATATTTTGTGATTGTTGATTTATATAAAAAACGACGTTGTTGTACCCTCAGATCAAGTTCCGGTCTCTGTGTATATGATGCTAGAAAATGCCCTTTTTTCTAGCCTTTTATTGAACGAGTCAATTAGGGTTGTGTTATGTTTTCTATTTTAGCTATACTGCCATGGCGTTCAGCCCAATGAGCTAGTTCATTGACAATATTGATGGTATATAGTCATAAATTGCACAATTCGTTTTTCAGGATAAACAAGTTTCAGGATGAAAATACTTGTTATATTTGGGACCCGGCCAGAGGCAATCAAGATGTCTTCTGTCGTCAGGGAGTTTACAGCTCAGCCTAAGATAGACACCAAAGTATGTGTCACTGCACAACATCGTGAAATGCTAGATCAAGTCTTGGACTTATTTGAAATAAAGCCAGATTATGATCTAGGTATCATGTCTCCTAATCAGTCATTAACGACGATTACTTCCCGGATCCTGACAGGCTTGGAGCCGATACTGAAGGAGTTTCAGCCCGATACTGTTCTTGTCCATGGAGATACCAGCACTACCTTCGCAGCAAGTCTTGCCGCATATTACCAGCAAATTCGGATTGGTCATGTGGAAGCTGGTCTGAGAACCAATAACATTTACTCGCCTTGGCCTGAAGAAGCAAACAGAAAACTGACAAGTGTTTTAACGGATTATCATTTTGCCCCCACGAGCGCAGCCAGGGATAATTTACTACGGGAAAACGTACCTTCAGAGAAGATTCATGTCACTGGCAATACTGTTATCGATGCTTTACTCCATGTTCTGGACAAAATTAAATCTGATGGTTCATTAACTCAGGAAATACAGCACTTGCTTCCTGAAATCGATATCAGAAAACGCTTGATTCTTGTAACAGGGCATCGTCGTGAAAATTTTGGAACTGGCTTTGAGGATATCTGCAAAGCACTCGCTACACTGGCATCAAAGTACCCGGGCGTGCAAATTATTTACCCGGTTCACCTGAATCCCAATGTTCAAGAACCTGTCAATCGATTGCTTAACAATTATGAAAATATCTGTCTGATTAAGCCTCTTGACTATTTACCATTTGTATATTTAATGAATCAATCATATTTCATCCTAACTGATTCTGGTGGCATCCAGGAAGAAGCGCCTTCTCTGGGAAAACCAGTCTTGGTTATGCGAGAAACTACAGAGAGACCGGAAGCCGTTAAGGCAGGTACGGTGAAACTGGTAGGAACCAATTTTGAAAAAATTGTCTACGAAGCTTCAGCGTTACTCAACTCTGATTCTTATTACCAATCAATGTCTCAAGCCCACAATCCCTATGGCGATGGCCTAGCGAGTAAACGGATTGCTGACTTTATAAGTTCAATAAATTAGCTCCTAATGAAAAACCGAAGTCTGCTTGCATTAAACGATTTTGTTGATGTTTTCAAATCTTTCCGGCTATGTTTTTTTCTGGCATGGTTTGATATTCGGATTCGATATCGAAGATCCAAAATTGGTCCCTTTTGGATCACGATCAGTATGGCAATATTTATCGTTGCGCTGGGAGCCGTCTATTCCAAGCTATTTAACATGAAAGCCGAAGAATATATGCCCAACCTGGCTGCCGGCTATTTGTTTTGGACCTTGATGGCAACTGCACTGAGTGAGTCTCCGACGATCTTCATTGAGAATGGGTCTTATCTCAAAGACATGAAAATCAATCTTCTAGTTCTGGTTGTTCGAGCGCTGACCAGAAACTTTATTATCTTTTTGCATAATGCGGTCTTTATCGCTGGGGTCTGTCTGTATTTCGGGATCTGGCCACAATGGCAGATGCTCTTCGTCATTCCCGGTGTGTTTCTGGTATTGATTAACCTCTTCTGGATCACTCTGGTGTTCGGCATCTTAGGAGCGAGGTATCGTGATCTGGCTCCCATTATTCAGAGTATGGTGCAGGTGCTCTTTTTCGTCTCGCCCATTACATGGCTTCCCAAGTTGGTTGGTACAAATAGTTGGATCCTTAAATTAAACCCAATCGCTTATTTTCTAGATCTGACACGCTCGCCTACATTAAATATAAGTCCAGTACCGAGTTCTTGGCTTGTTACAATAGGGATCGGAATATTCGGATTGGTAGTGGCTTTCATACTCTTTGCTTATAAGCGCGAACGAATTGTATTCTGGATTTGAAATGGCTCACATTAGTGCATATAGTGTTGGCTTGCATTTTCCGATTATCGGTGCAGGGGACCGGTCTGTTAAAAACTCAATTTTGAATTTTGCAACGGGAGGCAAAATCACTAAGGGTAGTGGCACAATGCTGGTTACCGGACTGGAAGATGTTACTTTTGAACTGCACGATGGTGACCGCCTAGGACTGATCGGACACAATGGTGCCGGGAAATCAACCTTGCTAAAAGTACTTGCTGGAATTTATCATCCTACCGATGGAAAAGTGAGTGTAGAAGGGCGCATCGTATCCACTCTCAATATCACTTTGGGCTTTGAACTGGAAGCGACTGGCTATGAAAACATATTTCTGCGGGGGCGCCTGTTAGGATTAAAGGGCGATGAAATCAATTCGAAGCTCGATGAAATCGCAGAGTTTACCGAGTTAGGAAGATATTTAGATTTACCGGTCCGGGTGTATTCATCAGGGATGTTAATGCGACTGGCGTTTGCTATTATGACCTCGCTCGAATCGGACATCTTACTCATGGATGAAGTAATAGGCACAGGTGACGCTCGCTTTATTCATAAGGCAGAGAAAAGACTGAATGAGTTTATGAATAAAGCAAAGATCATGGTTATCGCATCGCACTCAGATGAAGTCATTAGAGAATTTTGTAATAAGGCTCTGTTGCTGAGAAACGGAACCCCCTATGCGATGGGAGGAGTAGAGGAAATTCTTTCTGTTTATCAATCGGATGATTATCAGAATTAATGACTTATCGAGAGATATGAATCTCCTGGGCAGATCACCATCTTTAAGTTTTAAACAAGAAGTATGCAATGGAAGCAATCGTTTTAAGTGGTGGATTAGGAACCAGATTACGGAGTGTCGTCTCTGATCTTCCCAAGCCAATGGCCCCCATTTCAGGAAAGCCTTTTTTAGAATACCAGTTGAATTATTGGATCACACAAGGGGTTGATCGATTTATCCTGGCAGTGTCCTATAAATCAGAGTGCATTACACAATATTTTGGGAACTCCTTTCGAGGAGTACCAATTGATTATTCGTTTGAAGACCAACCATTGGGAACAGGTGGTGCAATTCGTGAAGCGATGCAATATCTTTCGAAGCAGGACATTTTTCTATTATTGAATGGCGACACTTTTTTTGACGTACCATTGAGCGAACTTAAAGATTTTCATAAATCATATAATGCTACACTAACTTTTTCCTGTTACGAAATGGAAAAAAATGAGCGTTATACTGGCATTCTGATTGATACAAACAATAAAGTTACAGCATTAAATGCGGAAGTGATCGTAGGAAATCAACAAAGCATTAAAATTAATGGAGGAGTCTATTTGGTAGATTGCGAAGCAATCAAACCTTATTTTGTGGATCAGGATAAGAAGCATTCGTTTGAGCAAAAAATACTGCCCAGTCTTGTCGCCGATCATAATGCGGTTGCGTTAACCCATCATGGGTACTTTATTGATATCGGAATTCCTAGTGACTTCGAGCGGGCACAAACGGAAATCTTAAAGCGAATCAAATGAGTCAGGTAACCAGAATTTTTTGGTTTTAATGCTCGCTACTATTCAACACGGATTGTTAAGTTAGGAATTATCATGAGTAAACGGATTTTGATTACTGGTGGAGCAGGCTATCTAGGTTCGATTGCAGTACCACATTTATTGGCAAAAGGACACCAGATTACAGTAATCGACAATTTTCTTTTCAAACAAAACTCATTAGCCCATGTTTGTATCGATCCAAATTTCAATGTGATTAACGGTGATGCGCGTAATCCGGATGTTGTGCTTCCGGAATTAAAAAAAGCAGACATTGTGATTCCACTGGCAGCGCTAGTTGGTGCACCGATTTGTAAAAAAGATCCTGTCGGGGCTTCGACATTGAACAAAGATGCCATCTACATGATTTTTGATCATCTGTCAAAAGCGCAATGGATCATTATGCCGACTACTAACAGTGCCTATGGAACGGGGGATGAAAACAACTTTTGCACAGAAGAATCTCCACTAAACCCGATCAGCCTGTATGCTGTCGAAAAAGTCGAAGTCGAAAAACGGTTACTGGAACACGAAAATTCAATCAGCTTTCGATTAGCAACCGTGTTTGGCATGGCTCCGCGAATGCGTATAGATCTATTAGTAAACGACTTTGTTTATCGTGCAGTTCACGACCGAGCGGTTGTGCTTTTTGAATCCGCTTTCAAGCGAAATTACATTCATGTCCGAGATGTGGCTCGTGCTTTTGAACACGGCATTAATCATTTTGATGAAATGAAAGGTGAGATTTTTAACGTAGGTCTCTCTGATGCCAATCTATCCAAAAAAGAGTTATGCGAAGCGATCGCAAAGCATATTTCGGATTTTGTGTTTATTGATGCTCCTATTGGAGAAGACCCGGATCAGCGAAATTATATCGTATCAAATGAAAAAATTGAATCGCAAGGATATCATCCTGCTTTCAGTCTTGATATGGGAATTCAAGAGCTGATCAAGGGCTACCAGATGATCAAGAACAATCTCTACTCCAATATCTAGGAATGGAACAGTGCGTAAATTTGTATTGATCGACCAATCGATAAAGAATGCCGGTGGCCATCACCTTGAATATGCTTTACGCGTACTTAAGGCCGCTAAAGCGCAGGGCATGGAAACGATTTTAGCCGTTAATAAAAAATGTGATCCGATTCAAAGTCAATTTATCGATCAGGTTGAATACATATTTACCAATACTTTCTGGGAAAACATGGTCAAATCCAGAGGAAGGAGGTTGATTGGTGGATCGAAATTTCTGGGACTGATGAGATCAATAAAAAACGATCTGCTCTATAAAATTCTTTATAGTCAAACTGGCATGATTTATAATGAATTACGTAGTCAATCTACGTTAAAGATGATCAAAAATTATGTTGGTAAAGAAGATGTCGGATCACTCAGTGCTTTCAGAATTGTGCTGACAAAGTTATTACTGACTATAATACAGGGGGTAAAGTCGATTCTTCAGAGAATTAATCGACTTTTTTATAAACTTGGTCCCTTTGGCAGAATTCTCAGGAGATTATGCCTTTTTGTAATAATTCTATTACTTTCCCCGTTAATATTGCTGTACTTAATTCCTCAATATTTAGTCTTAAAAAAAGCTGGGCCTCAATACAATATTCTCTTTGCGAAAGAAGTATGTAACTTACTGTCAAGGTCGCAAATCAAATCTAATGACGTTACTTTCGTTCCTACACTTGGTGAAACCGAATTACAGGGCTTACTGGAGCTTTCCCAGAATTTAAAAATCGAGCAACCTGCCTGGCATTTACTGTTTCGGCGAAATTTGTTTAACGGTCGCAATCCGTCTTACTCGAAGCAGTTTGAAGAAACTCAGGAGGCTCGAATCGTTTTTAATCGCTTTGTACATGAAAAAGAAAAAGGTCAATTTTATTTCTATACAGATACAGACCATTTAACAAAACAGTATAACTCTCTGGGGGCGATGAAGTTCACTACACTGCCAATCCCTCATGACAGCACGCTTCAGAAATCAAAGACGCAAGTTGGGAACGGTCCCCTGGTTATCAGTTATATCGGTGACGCCAGAACGGAGAAAGGATTCCAAGCACTCCCTAAATTAATTTCTGATTTGGAAGCAAAAGGCATCGATGCTGGGCAAGTACATTATCGTTTTCAAAGCAACTTTAATGTTCCGGAAGGTGAACCAGCTCCCCGTGTGGCAAAAGCTGTTCTGAGCAATTACTCTGAGAACTATATCGAATTACTCGAAGGCCCCTTCAATTCTGAAGAATACGCGTCTCTTATCAATGATTCAGACATTGTTTTAATTCCCTATGACTCCAATAACTATTACGCTAGAAGTTCAGGAGTCTTAGCAGAAGCATTGGTAGCAGGAATACCAGTCGTTGTTCCCGCTGGAACATGGATGTCTAGTGCATTCACACAAGAAGTACAGAACTATTTAAAGAAACAATTTAAGGAAAGTTTAATCAACCTTAATAGTTCTCTCAATTTTCCATCTATAGATGTCTGTGTGCCGAAACAGATCTCCAACCTCATCCTGGAGCTCGAATGGAATTATCCATCAGAGGGAATGCAATGCCACCTGCAAGTACAACGTCAGGTCAGACCCTCTGATGAAGATCAGCAGTGCTTCTGGATTGATAGTAATTCAGATACGTTAGTTCTTGAGCCAATTGCAGATAAAGTGTATTGCTGCATTCGCTCAAACGAACCTGGATGCTACAAGATTTCACTCAATTTGAATGACAGCACGAGGTCATTTAATGATATCGATCAATTAAAAGCTCAGATCAAAAATGTAACAGTGAAAGGGATAGAAACCGAAATTCCATCAGGTGTGATTGGAGCTACCTACTATAACATCAATCGTGTTTCAGATTCTGTTAGAGAACTCATAAACCACTATCCACACTACCTTGAAGGTGCGCTGACGTATAAGCAAAAATGGTATGCTGAACATTCAGCAGAAAACCTCGTTCATCAATTAGTTTCTCAAAGTCAAAATGGAGATGGACTATGATCATAACTATTTCTGATGTTACTCTGGGGTATGGTTCACCGCAAATCATAAGCTTTACCAAAGAGTTTGCTGAATGCAATCAAGATGACTTTACTATTTTGCAACCTGCAGTTCCTTATCGACAAATTGTAACAGATCATAAATTTGCAGAAAAAATTCGTACTTTACCTACCCGCGAACATCCGCACTCATGCCTAGGTCGATGGCAATTCTTTCAACAGTGCAAACAGTTTGTCCAAAAATATAAACCCGATACACTTATTGTCTCGAATTATAATTTGCTACCGATCTTGGAGCTTTTAGAGTTCACCCCTCCCAAGATTATTAACCTTGTTCTCGAAGATTGCGAACATCTTAAAAAGAGCTTTCACTCTAAAGTATTGTTTTCAAGACTTCAAAAGCTTTCAAAACAGATCGACTACTGGATCTTCCCGGAACAAAACCGTGCGATAAATGACGCAGAATTATTTTCGATTCCATATGAGAAAATATTTGTGCTTCCGAATGTATACGAAGCCAAGAGCACGTTTCACCCCAAACCCAAAATTCCAAAAATTTTATATGCTGGAACCTTAGATCTTGATTCCTCTGTTGCCTGTCACTTTACAGACCCTTCTGTGTGGAAACTGCCGCTAGATATCTATGGTGATTCTCAAGGAACTCCGAAAAACCAGGACAAATTAACGTCTGCATTAAATCAAGCTCGCTGTGCTAATATGGGACTATATTGGTATGGACAAGTCGATGCACAAACTCTTGATTCACTCTTATCGCAATATGCGTTCTCTTTGGTTTTCTGGCTACCAAAACGTTTTGCACTTCTCAACGCCGCCCCCAATAAATTCTTCCAGGCACTGGCGTATGGAGTTCCAGTGATCACGGCTCCACATCCGCAATGTAAAATGTATGTCGAACGTTACAATTGTGGTTTGGTTATGAAAGACTGGTCAAAAGGAGAACTAATTAGAACCGTTCAACTGGGGATCAAGCTTTTTGGTACCAGTCAGTATCAAGATATGGTGGGAGGAACTAAACAAGCGATAAATCAAGAGTTGAATTGGAAAACACAAATGAAACTGCTAGCGAACAAGTTTCGCTTGAAGGCACATGGTTAAAGAGGACTTTAATGCAAAAAGAAACGATCGTGGTTACAGGATCGACGGGTTTCCTAGGTCGGCACCTCATGCCGTTGCTTCAGGAAAAATATGGTAGTCAGAATATCAAGGGTCTATCTTCTCAAGATTATGATTTGATGAATCCGGTTCATGTTGAAACCATGTTCAAAGACCTGCAACCTGATATTGTCATTCATCTGGCCGCGTATTCTGGTGGCATAGGTGCAAATCGTGAGTTCCCTGCTGATTTCTTTTTTCAGAATATCACCTTGTGCTCACTGATGTTTGAATATGCTGCGAAGCACAAAGTGAAGAAAATAATTTATACTATGGGCGGCTGTAGTTATCCTGCCAAAGTAGTCTCCCCGATCTCAGAAGACCAAATGTGGGAAGGCTACCCGCAAGCGGAAAGCGCTGGTTATTCTGTCGCCAAAAAAATGGGGATTACGGCGTCACAAAGTTATCGAACCCAGTATGGACTTAATTCTGTTGTTTTGATACCAGGGAATATGTATGGAGAATTCGATAATTTTCGTAATAATGAATCTCATGTCGTCCCTGGGATGATACGGCGCTACTACGAAACGAAATTAAGAGGAGAGTCGGAAATTACCATGTGGGGAGACGGGACACCAGTTAGAGATTTCGTTTACGCCGCTGACGTTGCCAAAATCATTCCCTGGTTCATTGAGAATTATGACTCAAGTGAACCGGTCAATATTTCATCTGGTACTGAAACACCAATCAAGGTTCTAGCTGAAACAATAAAAGAGAAAATGGATTGGGAGGGTACAATTGACTGGGATACTTCCAAACCGAATGGTCAGTTAATCAAGATTTTCGATGTCTCGCGGCTTTCTGAATTAGGGCTGGCATGTGAGACGCCATTAAGTGAAGGCTTAGAAAAAACCATTAATTGGCTCACGAAGCATTATCAGAACCAAACTGATGGAATCCGTTTATGATTAAGAGAAATTAGAAATTTTTGAGAATTGTACTCTTCGGCATAAAAGCAATTCCATAATAGTGAAAGATGGATTATTCTTTTGTCTGAGGAAGATCGCTTTATACTCAGTTCGTATTTTTCATCATGAATATTCAAAGGAAGGGATGTTTTCATGATTTTTGTTTTAGGAGGCAGAGGTTTTGTTGGTTCTGCCTTTGAAAGGTTTTTTGAAAAACAACAGATTCCATATAAAGTCATCACAAGAGAAAACTATGAAAGTTGTATAGGAAGTTCTTGCGATTTATTGATTAACGCTAATGGCAACTCCAAAAAATTTCTGGGTCATCAGGATCCGAAATGGGAATTTCAAGCGAGTGTGGCATCTGTGAGAAACTCGCTGGAAGATTTTAACTATCAGAAATATGTTTTTCTCTCCACCAGTGATGTTTACGCTGACTGTAGTAATCCCACGTCAACTCTGGAAGAATCATCACCTTCGGTTTCAGATCTCAGCACCTATGGGTTTCATAAATACTTGGCAGAACAATGTGTGCAACATACTGCAAGAGATTGGTTGATCATTCGTATGGGAGGATTTGTCGGTCCCGGTCTAAAGAAAAATGCGGTTTATGATCTACTGAATGACCAGCCGCTATGGGTTCATCCAAAAAGCGAGTTTCAGTTAATCCATTCAGATGATTCAGCCCAATTAATTATGTCCCTGATCGAGATGAAATTTTCAAATGAAATCTTCAATCTAACGGCAAAACATACGATTTCAGTTGAAGCAATCAGCAAACTAGCTGGAAAATCTATTGATGGGAAAACCGAGGCAACTCCGGTTCGATATGAACTTTCAACAGCAAAGGTAGAGCAACATCTGAATTTACCCGATACTGAAACTTGTGTTAAAAAGTTTATTCAAGAAGCGATCTAAGATAAAAAAGGTTCGTCAAATCACTCACTCATAATGTCAGTCAAAAGAAACTCAAGCTTGATGTTACAGAGATAAGGTTCGAGAATTCGTTCAAAAGTAATCAATCGATTCAAAACACCTGAATGGCATAAGGCCATTCAAACTCAATAAACTATGGTTTACGACTCTTATTGACAGAAATCAATCCTATGATTATTTGCCGTACTCCCTTCCGGGTCTCATTTTTTGGCGGTGGTACAGATTACCCAGCGTGGTATCGTGAAAATGGAGGAGCCGTATTATCTACTTCTATTGACAAATATTGTTACATTACTTGTAGAAAACTTCCCCCTTTCTTTGAGCATAAACATAGAATTGCTTATTCCAAAGTTGAAAATGTCAAACACGCAGATGAGATCGAGCATCCCGCTGTTAGAGCTGTCATTAAAGAATTTGATCTCGATTATGGAATTGAAATTCATAATGACGCTGATTTACCTGCACGATCAGGTTTAGGTTCTTCGTCATCTTTTAGTGTCGGCTTAATCAATGCACTGACAGCGCTTCAGGGATTAAGGATCTCAAAACCTGATTTGAACTATGAGGCCATCCGAATTGAGCAGGATGTCATCGGAGAAGACGTTGGTTCGCAAGACCAAACCGCAACCTGCTTTGGTGGTTTTAATATCATTGAGTTTAAACGAAATGACGAAATTACGGTTTCTCCTGTCCTTGCGAATATTGAGCGAATCAAAAATTTGAATTCACATCTATTACTTTTTTTTACAGGATTTTCTCGAATTGCTGCCAGTATCGCTAAATCCCAAATTGCAAATATGAGTCGAAAGCATGCAGAATTAACCCGTATGCGAGAAATGGTAGACAATGCCTTAGATCTGATCAACGCAACTGAATGGAAGCCGGATCGGTTCGGGCAATTACTGCACGAAGGCTGGAAATACAAACGAGGCCTTTCGGAAAAGGTCAGTAATGACAAGATTGATAAACTTTATGAAACAGCAATGGAAGCAGGAGCTTTTGGAGGAAAGGTCATCGGAGCAGGTGGAGGGGGGTTTATGTTATTCTGCGTCCCACCTGAACGGCAGGAAAATGTGAAACATGCATTGAGCAATTTGATTCACGTTCCATTTGATTTTGACAATACAGGGAGCCAAATAATTTATTATCAACCTTGAAGTCCAAAACAGAAGTTTTCCAAAATACTTTTTCAACTTGGTTGTGAACTCCAGGATGACTATTGAAATGTGTTGTATTACCTGACCTGACTGAAAATTCGATACGATTAGTGGAATCTGTAGCTCATCTCAGTCAGAGTTTAAAAGACAGTTCTCCCGAGGAAGACTAAGACGATAGATTCAAACTTGATAAGTAATCAACAGACTAAAGCGCATCACATTTAACCTTAGCGTCTCTCTTTTTAGTATACTCGAACCAAATGGCCCTGGAGACGCTACAGTCAACCTGGACACAGGCTGGTGGAGTGTCATTTTGAATATTGGGGTAATCGAGAACACGGGAGTGCGACAACGGAGTACGTAAACAACACTCCCAGCCCTCAATTCTAAGCCTGACAAAGCATTAGAATTTTGCAGGCAGATATGAGATTTCAAAAAAGAATAGAGATGCCGACGAATGGATCTAATTTATTTTTCGCCTGTTCCCTGGGATAGTTATACTCAGCGCCCTCACGAATTCGTGAAATATTTGGCAGAATCTTCTCCTGTTGAAAAAATTTTATGGGTGAACCCGTTTCCTACACGTCTGCCAAGAGCCAATGATTTTAGAAGACGTCCGGATCTTGTTTCCAGCAAATCTAAAAAAAAACTACCGTTCCTTACGGTTCTCAATGTTCCCTGTTTCCCATTGGAACCAATTCCAATTATTAAACATCTCAATGATTTACTCTGGAAAAATGTAAAGACGCAACTACTCAACTTTTGCTTAGATTCAGAAGACCAACTCATACTAGGAATAGGCAAACCGAATCGATTGGGGCTCTGGTTGTTGAATCACATTGAAACAAAAATAACAATTTATGATCGCATGGATGAATTTTCTCAGTTCTATTCAGGGCTTTCAAAAATTGCCATGAAATCATGGGAGCAGCAAATCATCAAACGGGTCAACCGTGTCATGGTCTCAGCCCAACATCTGGCATCGAATATTTCTCATCTGAAATCGGAAATTTCAGTGGTGGAAAATGGTTATGATATGATTTCACTTCCACTACCTCAAAAAGAAAATGTCACTTCACACGAGCCCATCGTCTTAGGCTACGTAGGGTCTATTGCAGAATGGTTTGACTGGGATTTAACCATCGCACTGGCAAACAAAAACCCTGACTGCATCATTAGATTAATTGGTCCCTGCTTTGTTCGTCCTCCTGTTCTTCCGGATAATGTCGAGTTACGCGAAGCTTGTCCGCGAGAGGAAATTATTGAGCAGATCAGACTCTTTTCTATCGGGATCATACCTTTTAAAATAAATCCTCTGTCACAGGGAGTTGATCCAATTAAGTTTTATGAATACCGTGGACTGGGAAAACCCGTTCTGTCGACACAATTTGGATCAATGCCAGATCATGCCAAGCAGGGCGGTGTGGTTTTTTTTGAAGAAACCAGTTTAGAGGAGTGTGTGTCTCAAAGCTTGAGCGTATCACCAACACTTTTGGAAGTAGAACAATTCAGAAAAGCAAGCGACTGGTCTACTCGTTTTGCAAAAATAAGCACGTGGATAAAGTGAATTCGAAGTTGATGACCCAAGCAAACCTTTCAGTGATCATAGTCAATTATAACTCTGGTGAGCACATCACTGAGTGCGTGAAATCTGTAATACGATGTGCTCCCGAAGCTGAGGTCATAGTCGTTGATAATGCCTCAAGTGATGAGAGTATTTCACTTTTGGAGTCGACTTTTGTAAATTATCCACAACTCAAAGTGATACGAAATCAGTCGAATTTGGGATTCTCTGTTGCCTGTAACATCGGGACAGAAAATACAGTCAACGAGTATCTGCTGTACCTCAATCCGGATTGTATGATTTATGAAAGTACGATTCCAAAATTATTTAACTGCTTGCAGGCAGACGATACGGTACGGATGGTCGGAGGCCGCCTGCTCAACGCTGATGGAAGTGAGCAGCCCGGGGGGCGACGTGCGGTTCCTACCCCTTGGCGAACTTTTGTTAGAGTGTTCAACTTATCTTTTCTTTCAAAGCGTTACCCGCGATTGTTCTCCGATTTCAATCTACATCAGCAGGAAGTTCCAGAGCACCCCATTGAAGTTGAGGCAATCTCCGGGGCTTGCATGTTAATCAATCGTGAAACATTTAAAGCTGTCGGCGGCTTGGATGAAAAATATTTTCTCCACTGCGAAGACCTGGACTGGTGCATGCGATTCAGGCTGAATGGGGGGAAAATTATGTTTGTTCCAGATGCGATTCTAACTCACTTTCAAGGAGCTTGCAGTGAGCCAACACCTGTTGTCGTTGAATGGTATAAACATAAAGGGATGATGCGATTTTATCGTAAATTTTTCCGACACCAATATCCCGGAATATTAATGTGGATTGTCGCAGTGGGAGTCTGGTTACGGTTTAGCTTGCTCGCCTGTTATTTTTATATACGACGTTTTATGAGATGGATAAAAAGTGCTAAAGCCTGAATCTGTAGTTGGTGTTCTGGGGGCTACGAGCTTGGTCGGAAACCGTCTCTTTGTACCAGAATTCAAGCCACTCTCAGACAAAAACCTTACCTGGGTTGCATTCAGTCGAAACAAACAGGAACTTATGTCTGAAGAGATAGACAATGTTCACTGGTGTGTGTTACACGATAATCAGCTTCCTGCTGTCGCACAGAAAATAGAATATTGGATTTGCCTGGCACCCATTTGGGTCTTGCCTGATTATTTTTCTTTATTAGAATCACTCGGAGCACGCCGAATCGTTGCTCTCAGTTCTACCAGCCGTTTTTCAAAAATAAATTCCATTGATGTTTCAGAACAAAATCTTGCAAATCGTTTAGTAGACAGTGAGCAGCAATTAATTAACTGGGCAGAGAAAAATAAGATCGCTTGGATTATAGTACGGCCAACCCTCATCTATGGATTTGGACGTGACCAGAACATAACAACAATTGCTCGATTCATTCAGCGTTTTGGCTTTTTTCCACTCTTAGGTAAAGCCAATGGCTTGAGACAGCCCATTCACGTTGATGATGTTGCAAGGATTTGTCTTTTAGTCCTTTTTGAAGAAAATATTATTAATAAAGCATATAATGTTTCAGGTGGAGAAATATTATCATACAAAAATATGGTCGAAAGAGTATTTAACGTTTTGGAAATGAAACCAAAATATTTTCACTTACCTCTGATAGTATTTCGCATAATTATTGCGATCTTGCATTTCATTCCACAATTTAGAAAAATATCAGTGGGTATGGCGCATAGAATGAATCAGGACCTTATTTTTCCCAGTCAAGATGCCAAGCATGATCTTAAATTTGAACCAAAAGGTTTTCAATTAAGTAAGGATGATGTTGGTAAATGACTAATGAGGACTTAACTCTACTTGGCATACTATTTTTTTTAGCAGTTATCATTTCAATTGTCTGCACGAAGTTAATTATTCGAAATGCTACTAGAGTTGGTTTGATTAGCGAACCAACTGAGCGATGTGCTCATGTTAACCCAACTCCCAAAGGAGGTGGATTGGCTTTTGTTATTAGCTTTTTAGCGATCCTGGGTCTCTTGTACTCATGGAATTATATTACTGGAACTTTCGTTCTCAGTATTGGTTTAGGTAGTTTTTTCATTGCGTTAATTGGTTTTTTCGATGATTGTCTGCAACTTTCAGCAAAATTACGCCTTATCACACAGCTATTGATCATTACAGCGACTCTCTTTGTTTTTTCCCCTTTGCCTCAAATTGAATTGTTAGGCCTCAAATTTAATTCTCCCTGGTTATCATGGATTTTAATTACATTACTCTTAGTCTGGTGGCTTAATTTATTTAACTTCATGGATGGAATTGATGGCTTGGCGTCGTTGGAGTCAATTTACATTCTTCTGTCAGCGATTATACTCATTGGATTACATGGGACTCTATCTAATGAAGAGACACTTATTATTGTTTTATTGTTTGCCAGTTTAATTGGGTTTATAAGTTTTAATTGGGCCCCGGCGAAAATATTTATGGGTGATGCGGGGAGTACATTCTTAGGATATGTTTTAGAGATGATTGCATTGATTACGATCATGAATGGCTCGCTAAATCTTTGGACATGGCTAATTTTATCTGGTGTATTTTGGGTTGATGCAACATCCACTCTTTTCAGACGCATGTTACATGGACAACGTTGGTATCAAGCACACAATAGCCACGTATATCAAAAGGTATCTCGCTGGCTGGAATTTGTAGATGGTACGGACAAAGGTCGAATTGTAGCTCACAGGAAAGTGACGTTATATATCCTTATAATAAATGTCTTCTGGCTATTTCCATTAGCTGGAATTACATTGGTTTGGCCTGAGTGGGGGCTCTTAATCCTAGGAATCGCCTGGGCGCCGCTATTGTTCCTGGCATTGTATTTTGGTGCGGGAACTCAACAGGAACTGGTTGTTGATTCAATCAAGCCATAATTGCAGGCACAAATTGATTATATGATTAACGCTCATTACACTCATGAGGATAAGGGGTACTTGACAAATTGCAAGATTCATCCATTTTTGATAAAGGACTCCGACGGGCTCTTGAAGAGTTGGCCTGTCAGCCTCGATTTTCCTTTTCTTTTGAGCGTTTAATTACGTAATTCTGTAGATCCTCAATTGTGATTTGTTGGACCAAAAATGGGGCTCCCAGAAGTCGCTTCAGTTATCCAGCGTGATAATAACGGCTCAAAAAAGCTCCTCAACACGATCACCGTTTTATTCAATTCGCTTTTGTGAAGATGGTAGTTTGTCACAGAAGTAAACAGAGGTGGTCGATAGATAGGAAAGAGCAGGCACTGACAAAATTGAATCCAGGCCGACTTCCCTTCTCTAACAATCAAATAAAACCCACTGCGCAGCAGGTATAAACACTCGCACCCAAACCCCGCGCGAAAAGATACTATCTGATATCACTCAATAACGCAGAGATAAAAATTGGGCAGTGGTGATGTTAGAGCAGCGAGCAAAATGGTATGGGGAGTATCACTTGATAAAACTGGGGAAAAAGTTATTTGTTTCAAGTTTCCTGCCCCCTTAATTTCCTCTATAAGCCAAAGAAAAACATTCCTTTAAAAAGGAAATGTTTTTATAGTAGATCCAAGATAGGTTATGACTCAAAAAATAACTCAAGATTTAATGTTTTTTCCAAAGGCAATTTCAGAAGAAATCAAAGATAAAAGACACTTACTTATAAGAGTACTAGTTCAACAACTCGTCTTTTCGTCCTGTGTATGGAGTGGTCTAAGGTATTTTAACCTGACTAAACCATGCTTTCGCTAATTCGTTTTCAGGTCAGACTTATTATGAATTTTTATTTTCAATGCAAACGAAATTCTCTTGTCTGGACTTTACTCATCGCGTTTTCAGTTCCATCGATTGGGTGGGCCAATGATGAGATACTTTTTCAATTTGCCCGCACTATGATCAATGACCCGACAGTTGAGAGCGAGAACTCCCTGGAATCTCAACAAGCTTCGTGTCTGAATGCCCTCTCAGAATTACAAAGAGAAAAAGAAACATTTCAACTTATGGAGCGCTGGTCATCTGCTAACAAAGGGGGGGAAGAGTATCGACTATCCAATTGCTGGCGGAATGGACTTTACTGGGCAGGCCTCAATTATTCCCAGCAATCCGAACTCTCTTTATCCAGAAAATTAGCCAGTCTGGCAGGACATGAGAATGTGCCACCTGAGAAGTTGATCACACAGTTGCTGGCTCAGGAAACAAAACCATTCAAGCAAGTTGATCAGGAGATGGTTAATGTGCTGCGGTTTTCCGCCCGGTACGACCTTGCCCGTCAATCAAGAGATCCAAATTCTGAAATTCAAAAACTTGTTCCGGACGCAATAGCACTCGCACCGCAGGCCTTGCATCTCCTGGAAACTTCGTATCCACCGAAGGGATACCATACGATCTCTTATCATCCTGTCAGATATGAAATTGCGCAATGTGCTCTCGCCATTCAGGTCATCGTGCCACTTGAAAAGCGTACCGATGCGATGAACAAGCTGTTAGAACGTATCGATCTGCTCTTCGGTCTGGGTTGTTTCAGACGTGGGTGGACTTCTGCTTTTGACGCAGGTCTGGATTTATTAGCAAAAAGGGACGAACCACTTGCAATCCTGATCTGGCAATCCAGATTTCTGGAAACTTTTGGGGTTGAAGTCAACAACTCAATATTACTTTCGTCAGATCGCCTGAAAACTCATCCAAAATTATCTCGATTTATTTCTTCTGTGAAATCGATTCTGAATCTTTTTCGCAATCAAACTTATAAAAAAAGACCTGAAGTCCTGACTGCTCTACTGCAAGAACCAGACAGTGAGCTCTGGAGATTTTATATGCTACTCACGCTTGAAACCGCCCGGTTATGCGCTGATGAGAAGCTGTTGCAGTTGGCGTCACGCAATCTGCTGGAACAGAGCCAACGACTTTATAATCCCAAGAATGAAGATTATAAACACATGCTAAGAGATCTTAACATTCTTTATTTTTCTACATATCGAGCTGCACGACGTGTCAACAATAAGAAACTACAAAACGAACTAATGAAACGTATGCTCTCATTGTTTCCTGCGGCATCTAATGAAGATAGCCACAACAACATTCTGTCAGATCGAATTGACGAAATCTCAATCTGGGCTTACCTGATCAGTGATCGTTCTGGTGATCCGATGTGGATTCAAAAATTTGAAGAACAGGCAGGTGAACTGGGAGCATACTATATCGGCATTTTCTGTGCGATTACTGGCAAGACAAAAATCAAAGACAAAGAGATCTTGACAATGTACAACAAACCGTATGAATTCCATGAAGTGGCCTATGGAGCTGGGTTCGCTGTTGGTACGGGACGCGCACCATTCACTGTTGGTGAAGCCTGGATCCGCTTATCTCAGGCAGATCGTACCTACAACACAATTGAAAGCTTAACTGCTTTCTGTAGTGGGTACACCAATGGGAAAGAGAGTCCTCAATCAATTTGGGACACCCGCTTATTTCAGGAACTCACCAACTCAAAATTTCCTAAGTAACTCATCCAAATCAAATATCGATCAGTAATGAATGGCACTGTCGGTTGTAACGTAAGGGTTTACATTCATGTGACAGCCTATCGTTTTCTATGGCGATGATACCTGGGTCTCTTCATCAGAGCTATTGTTTTTGGTCTGCGTTTATTGGCTCTTGGTTCGACTCGTTCACTACGATGCCCCACGCGTTCGCTAATGGGGATCTGTCTTGCCGTCTGCGATCTCCCTCTGGAATGTCGTGGTTAGGGTGGGAAAGGCTGCGGATTATTAGAGAATCTCACCCAAGTGGTTTAGTCTTATGTGCAAAGTATTAACCGCGAATCGTTGGCTGGGTTTGCCTGCAAAAAGACAATTGAAAAAGTAGAATTCGCTATCTTCTGCCTAAGGGTTTGCAGTGCGAACCAGATGGCATTCTTTGTGTCTAGCTGGTGATATAATCCGATAGTCCAATGGAGAATTCATGTGCCATCCTCTCGTTCTCGGTTCGGTAGAGCCACTGCCTATCTTACAATACACGCCAGACAGACATGACGAAACGGATGGGCATATATTCGTCGATTCTCACGACAAAGCCACGTCCTGCGACTCGCAAGTCATCTTTCCGACACGCTTCCTGTATTACATCAGCGCTCGGCATACAGGTGACGCTTGCGGTTTCTCAGGCGACTGCGACGAGGCCGAATCTGCCCGAAGGGAACTTGCGGCCTTTCTTGAACGCTCCTTGGAGATTTGTGCCGACTTGCAGTTGTTGGTAGCGTTTACTGATTACGGTGATTCGGAAGTCGTGCCATCCAGACTCGACTACCTCGGACCCAGTGACATTCGTACCTGGATGACAGGCTTCTCCCCAGGTGATTTTTTCCAAGTTATTCGAGAAATATAGTCTAAATGAGCTGGTGGAACTTTGATTTGCGAGATGAGTTTACATGATGCTTTGAACAAAAATATAAGCCAAAATAAGAGTTGGTATTATCTTCTCAAAAAACGAATGTTTTTTGAGTCTCCATTTTCCGCTCCGGCAGACACACAGAACATCAGTTGAAACACTAGAAGACTAAGAATCGTGACAGATATCATTCATGAGGGAAGGTCTCGCATGCACTAAAAACAATCAAATGACTAAAGTTAAAAATGTCAACGGGCTGCCGACATCTCGCAACTACCAGGAAAATCTGATCCTATCTAGTTTACAACATGCTGCTTAACGGGGTATTCTCTTTGTATTGTGATATAGAAAACTCGTTCAAAATTACAGGATCAAATTCGTCATGCTTATCAAGAGCAGTATTAAAGTAGTTGTGCTGATGTTTGTCGCTATTGCATCTGCGATGGCTCAACAACCGAACGAGAAAGTAGAATCCTCTCAAAAACTTCTGGTGGAGGACTTTGCTGAGACGCGCCTGAGTCATGGCCCGATACTTGGTCGTCCCAGGCCTGATAGCATGAGTATGTGGGTGCGCACGCATCGGCCAGGAAAGGTGCATGTTCGGTACGGAACCGATCTCAATAAACTGAACCATGTTTCGCAACCCGCGATCACGCATGTTGGTCGTGACAATACAGGAGTTCTCACGCTTAGCGGTCTTAAAGCGAACACACGGTATTACTATCGGGTACTGGACCATCAGGAAGCGGGGAGTTTTCTTACGCTGCCGCGAACGGCTGACTTCAGGAACGAAAAATACAATCCCAAAGGACTGTTCAATTTCAAGTTTGAGTTTGCCTGCGGGAACAATCAGCATGGGGCGGGCGATGGTGCCGGGCCTAGTTTGCCTACGTTCAATACGCTCAACAGAAAGGTGCGTGATGATATTCAATTTGCCATTCTCAACGGTGACTGGTTGTATGAAAATCGGCGTGACTATCCCGCTGCTGAGTGGATCAAACAGGTTGGGATTAAGCCCGCCGCGGTTCCAAACATTGTCAAAGTTGCGCCGTCGATTACTGGTGTCTGGGAAAATTACAAGACTTATCTGACACGCGGGCGGAATCTTTCAGAGTGGCATCGCCATGTGCCGAGTTTCTACACCTATGATGACCACGAAACACTCAACGACATTTATGGTACGGCAGAAATCGGCTATGTGAACCGCCGCGCGGTGTTTCGCGATATTGGCGTGCGCGCCTGGTTTGATTACCTGGCCTGGGCCAATCCATTACAGCACAAAGCAGTTGCACATTTTGGCCTTGGGGAGTTTAAAGCCATGAGCAATATTTTGACCGACCCGGATACCGATTTCACGAAACTTAAAATGGAAGATTATGCCACACTGCATGTGCATTGGGATAGACCGACAGCAGGTGTGAAGGAAATGACACTCGATACAGAGTCACCTGGCAACCCGAACGCAGGTGTTTATAAAATTGTCAAGGTACTCGATGCCCATCGTGTGCAGATTTCTCCCCCAGCCAAAGCCAGTTCCCGCGGCCCGTATTCGTTGGGTCGGCGATGTTACGGCAAGTTCACGATGTCCAACTGCGATTTTTTTCTAGTCGATACACGATCGCATCGCGATCTGCATGACGTCGATCGACCCGATAAGCCTGGGGCTTCGATGCTTGGTAAGCAACAACTCAAATGGCTTAAAGAGGGTATCAGTAATAGTAAGGCGGACTTCATTTTTGTGGTCTCCTCGGTGAATTTCATGGTGCCACATGTGGGGAGTGGTGGTGGAAAAGATTTGAACAAGGCAGTCAAGAAGGACGATGCTTGGACGGTCTTTTTGGAAGAGCGCGAAGAGTTAATTCAATTCTGGGATAAACTGGAGCAGCCAGTGTTTGTGCTGACTGGCGACTTGCACAACAGCTTTGCTATTCGTATTACCGACAATGTCTGGGAGTTTGCATCGGGACCGCATAACTCTATCAACCATGCTCCGCAGGATGACGAAGGGAATCGTCCCGTCAATGGTCCGTTCAAGTATGGGCCACGGGCTTGTGACATCCGTTGGTCAACTTATGTACTCAACGACATTCCTCGAGCACACCGAGTTTACCCGACCTATTGTGTCGTGCAGATTAACAACGTCTTCAACAACCCCGTACAACGTGGCGGAGAACGCTGGGTTGTTTTCCCGAAACCGCAGGTCATATTCCAGTTCTTCGACGGTCTCACTGGTGAGTTGCGTTACAGTGAAACTGTTATAAAGGGACAGAAATGATCTTAGCGCGATTCCCAGCGGCTGGGGTTGATGCCGGAGCTTAGGATCAATAAACTCATTCGATTTGATTATTTCTGAAGTATTCGGCACTTGCAGTTCGTCTGATTGGTTGATCTCAGCCGCTGAATGTTCCACAAACTCACACGTTTTCCGGTTCGTGCTTAAAACCACCCATTTTCGCGAGACGTTTTACGATACCCGATTCGCGTGATCGCGTAAACGGTATACCCGAAATTCCACGCCCGCTATTCGGGATCGCTTTCGATTGCCCTGCCCGGGCGGGATATGCCTTGAGACCACTTGGACTATGCGTCACGATCGCCCGGCAAGGCCGATTGATAGAAATTCTGCATTTGCGAGTGAAATTCGATGCGTGACTCGTCCCAACTATAGAACATGTGACCGCCGTCGAAATTCCGGCAGGTCAAATTCGATTTCTGCTCGTCGGTAAGTTTCATCAGTTTCGTCAGTCGCTGACTGCCGAAGTAAGGCGTGACGAGGTCAAAGCGGCCATGCGTGATAGACACCTTCATGTGCCCATTGAGGCTCATTCCGTATCGCAGATCATCCATAGCACCAACCTGTCGTACAAAGAAGTGCCGATTGCTCTTGTCCTTCCACTTCTCGTTCACCTGCATACTTAGCAAGCGGTAATCGAGTTCAGTTTCCACTTTAAGGTTGGTCCGCAAGTGATGATTGATGGCACCGGTAAAAAGACGGTCGATGGAAAACAGCGTCGGGTCTGGCCCTTCATAGCCATTGCGATCCGGGAAGGGGTCCACCGTCGTCACAGAGGCATCGTACCGACCGCATAATCGTCGCTCGCCACGCAGCAGTTCGCGGCTGAACATTGTCGCACTGATCCGGCCGCCTGCTCGCTCGAGCACGGTCGCCGACAGCCCGGTCAGTGCCGACATTCGCCCAACGATCAACGCCAGTTCATCTGCGGGTAGTGCCTCACCCTGTGCTAGCCACCGCACCAGCTCGTTGTTGGCGAATGATTCTCCCTGGCTCTGAATGTCATCATTGCCCAGATCCTCCGTACGACCATGATGATGTGCGGCCGCGACCAGCGACGGAAACAGTTCAATCCAGTGCGCCAGGTTGTAGTCTGAATCAAGAAGTGCATCGAGTTCGATCGCAGGCGAAATCAGCAGCGCGCCGCACAAGCCCACGCCATGCTTCTCCTGCAACCTCCGCGCCATCCTGGCCACTCGAAATCCGCCGTAGCTCTCCCCCGCAATGAACAGAGGCGACGTCCAGCGATGATACTTTGAGAGAAATCGACAGATGAATTCGCCCAGCGCATCAAGGTCTTTCTCGATTTCCCAGAACTCGGGATTCTCCTCCGGTCCTGATTCGGCGAACTTTTCCTTGCTGCCCTCCGCATTCTTGTTTGCGCCCGGTTCCTTCAGTGCCCGACTGAATCCCGTTCCCACGGGGTCGATGAACACCAGGTCGGTAAATGACAGCCAAGTTTCTTGATTATCCACCACCTGCGTCGGCGGTTCTGGCAGCGATCCCATTTTTCCGAACGCCACTCGCTTTGGACCCAGGGCTCCCATGTGCAGATAGGCTGATGCCGCTCCTGGACCGCCGTTGAAAACAAAAGTCAATGGACGGGTACAGTCCTGTGGTTCGGCGATGTACGCAGTGTAAAACAGGTGTGCTACAGGCTTGTAGATCTTCCGCAAGCTAATCCAGTCCGCAACCGCCTTGTAGGCAAGTGGCCCACTGGACAGTTGCAGTGTGTGCTCAGTAGTGGCGGCATACTTGGGGAAATCGTATTCGGCGTTCGACAGGTTACCGACCTCTTCCTGATTCGTATTGCTCATCTTGGATCCTCTGATTCAATCTGACGTGCCCCCGTGAATGACACCAGTCACAAGACTAAGCGTTCGATTGTGACAACCTCTTTTTTGTTTGTCTACCGCTGCGGGCCGGGTAGCACACGGAAATGCGATGGCTAAAACCAGAAGTGTCATTTACCCATAAGTTTTACGAATCGTTTCAAAAAACCACCCAATACGCGGACTCCACGCGTGAGCGTGGAAGCCATACATTTTCGCGAATTCAGATTCGATGAGATGATTTCCGTCTGGACAGGTTTTGGCATGCACGTTTTAATCAACATTATGCCAAAAGAACGACAACTTCAGCCAGAAGATCAGTACGTGGCCGTAGTGGTCACCGTTCCAGAAGACCGTTTCCAGGATGATGACGAGATCTGTCTCGAAGCGGCGACTTACGTATGCTTGCGTCTGGAAGACCACCTTCTCAAAGAGGGCCATGACGTACAAGACTGGATCAAGGGTGGGTGCTCCGAGGATTGGGGCGTCTACTACGAGACACTGCTCGCCGGTGACAGGTATGAGTACAACATCATGTTCTTCCCGGAAGAGAAGGAATCCGAACAGCGCTCGATCATGGTCCGTTACTTGCAGAAGCAAGGTTTTTTGACGAGTCTGTTCAGCAAGTTATCCGGCCTCGCGGATGAACATCCCCTGCACGCGTCAATGGAGAGCTTCGGGAAGCTGTTCGAGTCGCACAAGATGCTATCGCAGTCACAACTTGATCGGCAATACTAGAAAGGCACAACAAGTGGATGCACCTGACGGAGAACGCTGCGTTTTTCTCCACAGGTGATCCCGTCGTTACTCTCCTCTTTCCTATATACTCAAAGGTATTTGCGAATGTTTTTTAAACCACCGGTTTTGCTGACACTTTATGCTAGGTAGACAAAACTACTTTCGGTTGGCAATTAAGAGAACCCAAAGCCAGTCTTATTGGATTTTTGTCGAAATTTGTTCGCGATACTCGTCATTTCCCAAACAGTAATCGCTAACGAACGTTTTTGGGACTTCTAATCCGCTCCAGCAGAGAAACAGAACATCAGTTGATACAACAAAGGGTTAAGTCTTGTGACTGGTATGAGTCATGGGGCGGGTCATAGCTGAATTCTTGCGAATGAATTTCAAGTACCAGGCTTTATCACCTAGAATACTCTGGATATGATGAGACAATTCAAATCACATCAGGCATGTTCACGATCTGTTTTGAGATACAATACATCAGGATAATGATATGTCACCAACCAGTCAGGAAGGCACAAAAAAATAATGATGGAACCTTAAGGGAAAATCAGCCAACACTAAATCATCTTGGCTCTCCCTTGTGATCTGGAGTCTTGGTGGTGAAAATCATTCTTCAATGATTCACAATCTAACGGTCTCCGTTGAGTAAGGGGTTAAGCAGTCATCTGCGCCAGTACAAAATATGGATGCGATTCAAACTACAGTTGTTCAATTATCTACAGCTCTCAGCCTGACGCTGATTTTTGTGGGAACATCGCTTGGTATCTTCGTGGGTGCGATTCCCGGGTTAACCGGCGCTATGTTGATTGCACTCACGTTGCCGTTGACGTTTACGCTCGATCCTCAACTGGCGATGACATTGTTAGTGAGTATGTATGTGGGATCAATCAGCGGTGGCTTGATAACCGGCACACTCTTGCGAATGCCCGGCACGCCCGCCTCTGTTATGACAACACTTGATGGTTACCCCATGTCGCAACAAGGTCAGCCTGGTCGTGCGCTGGGGTTGGGAATTTATGCGTCCCTGGTGGGTGGATTAATATCCTGTCTGTTTTTAGTAACCTTGTCTGCCCCGATTGCCCGCTGGTCAACACAATTGGGACCTTTTGAGTATTGCTCGCTGGTTATGATGGCTTTGGTGTTGATCGCGACAATTGATGGCGCATCGCTGACGCGCTCACTTTTTTCGGGAACGTTGGGGATTTTGGCAGCCATGCCGGGAATTTCCGCAGCCACAGGCGAAGTACGACTCACATTAGGGTTCGCTTCTCTAAATGGTGGTTTCAAGTTGTTGCCCGTTTTAATTGGCATGTTTGCGATCAATCAGGTGCTGCGCGATATTGCGAATATTGACCAGAAAATCCCGCGTGTCTCGGTAACACACAGTGGGTTGTGGCTTACCTTGGTAGATTGGAAAAATCAATGGGTTAATATGTTGCGGTCTTCTCTGATTGGAACATTTATTGGAATACTTCCCGGCATTGGTGCAAACATCGGCTCGATAGCCGCTTATTCAGCTGCCAAAAACAGTTCCAAAACTCCGCAGAAATTTGGTTCCGGTTCTGCTGAGGGAATTGTTGCTTCTGAAGCAGCCAATAATGCGACTGTAGGAGGAGCTTTAATTCCACTCGTGGCGATGGGCATCCCCGGCAGTGTGATCGATGCCATTTTGCTCGGCGCATTAGTTTTGCATGGTTTGCAACCGGGGCCGCGATTGTTCAGCGATCATCCGGAACTCGTGCATACCATTATGGGAACCTATTTTCTGGCAAACCTGGTCATGTTTGCGGTGATGATTGCATCAGTCGGTTTTCTGGCAAAACTGGTACGGTTTCCACGTCCTTTTTTGTTACCCATTATTCTCACCTTTTGTATTGCCGGATCATTTGCGTTGTCGAACCGCATGTTCGATGTCTGGGTGATGCTCGGTTTCGGGCTGCTGGGACTGGTATTAGAGCGAAACCGAATCCCATTAGCACCCTTTGTCATTGGCTTTGTCTTAGGTCCGATTGCTGAAGAAAATTTGTGCGCCGGGCTAATGTCATCGCATGGTAGCTGGTTACCGATCATCACCCGACCAATTTCTTTACTCTTTGTCGTCATCTCTGCATTATTGCTGATTGTGCCGCTTGTGCGTCAGTTTCGAAAAAAATGGGACAGCAAAAAAAAGACGATGAACGATGATGATGCCAAAGAGACGAGTATCGTTCCTCAATCAGAAACATTGAGCGAGAATGGGGAGCAGAATTCTCACTCATTTTGGAGTCGATACGGTTTACCTGTATGGCATACCGTTGCGGTGATGGCCATTATTGGCATGATCGTTTTTCAGTGTTCTGGTTTCTTCGCGAATCAACATGAGCTGACGCAATTTCCTCAACAACCCGTTCAGGTTGTCGTACCGTTTTCCGCAGGAGGCGGAACAGACCTGTTTGCCAGAATCGTTCAAAAGTCAATCACTGAGAACAAGCTGTTGAAACAACCTGTCGTCATCATAAATCAGGCGGGGGGCAGTGGTACGATTGGGAGCCGAAATGTCAAACAGGCGCGGGCTGATGGTTATAAAATACTTTGCACCCATGAGGGGCTTATTACTTCGAAGTACTCAGGCAAAGTGAACTATGGTCCGGAAGCTTTTGAACCGATTGCCCAAACGGGAGAGATCAATCTGGTGGTAGTCGTGCATCAAAATGCCCGGCACAAAAATCTGGCTGAGTTGTTGCAGTATGCCGAGAACCATCCTGGTGAACTTCAATTTGGAACCAATTTTGGGGCACTCGCCCATTTCGCTGCCAAAAAAATAGAACAGGCTTGTGGTGGTGAATATTTTAATTATGTGCAATCCGGAGATGGGCAAAAGCGATACACGCTGCTCATTGGTGGTCATATTGATGCCACCATTTTTTCGTTGGCAGAATTTCTGGCCTATAGAGGAGATGGGCAGATTCGCGCTTTGGCAGTATTGTCTAAAGAAAGGAATTCCGCCCTGCCGGACATTGCGACGGCTCGTGAACAGGGTATCGATGCAGTGGTTGGTAACTCATTATACTGGTTTGCTCCCAAAGGAACTCCGCAAGAGCGGATTGATCTGCTGGCAGATACACTGGAACAGGCGATGCAATCTGATTCTGTACGGAATAGCTTGCGAGCGCTGTCTATTGCACCTGTGTTTTATCGGGGCGAGAAATTAAATGAGAATATCAGTCAGAGTGAGAAAATATTCAGCGAACTGGTTCCCGGCTCAACAATTCAGCTTCCTGATTTTCCTTTCTATATTATCATTGCAACTCTCTCATTAATGAGCATTGTTGTCGTACAGGAAATATTTTTCAGTCGAACACCGTCAACAAATCGCTTCTCAAGCTGTAAGCCGCGCACCTGGCTGGCCATTTGTTGTTTCGTACTGCTTTGCTGTTATGTGCTGGTGTTAGAACAGGGCTGGCTCAGTTACTGGCTGGCAACGGCATTCATGGTTGCAGTCACTGGCGGAGCTATGGCAAAATGGCAGCCGAGGTATTTGTTAATTCTCATCGAACTCTCTTTGTTGACTGGTTTGGGGACAGAAATTGTGTTTACATCAGTATTCTCTGTTGTACTGCCGTAACTGGTTCATTCCAGCGGAGAAAAATAGACCTCACACAGAGGTTGCAGAGTGTTTTCAACCACAATATTTCTATAACACGAAGGCTATTCCATGACCCGCCCTAATATTTTATGGTATTGCACCGACCAGCAACGGTTTGACACAATTGGTGCGCTGGGGAACGCGTATGTGAAAACGCCTGTGGTTGATTCGCTCGTTGAAGAGGGGGTCGCCTTTACGCATGCGTATTGCCAAAGTCCAATCTGTACCCCCAGCAGGGCGAGTTTTATGAGCGGGTTGTATCCTTCGCGCTTACACAATACCAGAAATGGCAACGACACCTTTCCCGATTGGCCACCTCTAATAAGCAGATTGATCGCAGAGAGTGGTTACCTGTGCGGGTTGATTGGAAAATTTCATTTAGTCAGTGCCGGCCATCGCGCGGAACCTCGGCTTGATGACGGGTTCACACTCTGGCAGCACAGCCATGCTCCGCGCGATGATTGGCCTGAAGGAACACACGATTATGCCGACTGGGTGCGCGCTCAAGGTAAAAGCCTTGATGATATGCGAAACAGCAAAGAGCGTGTTGACCCCGAATATCATCAGACAAAGTGGGCATCTGATCGGGCGATCGAATTTATCGAGCAGGATCATCAACAACCCTGGTTGCTGAACATCAATATCTACGACCCGCACCCCCCGTTTATTCCTCCTGAAAAATATGCGAATCTGTTCGACCCTGCCGCGATGCCTGGCCCACATTTTGAGGAGTCTGATAAGGTGACTCAAGAACTGCTTTCCCAGGTTGATTTTCAGCCTGTCACGATCTCAACAGAAACAAGTGAGCTGAAAAAAGTTCAGGCACTTTATTATGCGATGATTGCTCAAATTGACGATCAGTTTGCGCGTATACTTAACGTATTAGAATCAACAGGACAGAAAGACAATACAGTCATCATTTTCACTTCAGATCATGGCGAGACGTTGGGAGATCATGGGCTGATACAAAAGGGATGTCGGTTTTATGAAGGATTGGTACGCGTCCCGTTGATTTTCTCCTGGCCGGGACACTTTGTGGCCAACCAGCGTGCAACCGGGCTTGTGGAATTACTTGACCTTTCTGCCACATTACTCGAATTAACAGGCAATGCTATCCCTGACTATCATCAGGGACAGAGTCTGCTCCCGATTCTCACGGGCGAACAAACCGGCTCACAACTGCGCGATAGCGTTCGCTGTGAATACTTTGACGCACTCGATCCGTTATTTACGGGCGGGGATGGCAGTTTTGCGACCATGTATCGCGACGACCGGTATAAATTATCTCTGTATCACGACAAGGAGCTGGGAGAGCTTTACGATTTGCAATCGGACCCCTGGGAACACAACAACTTGTGGGATGCCCCGGAACATCAGGCTGCCAAACAGCGGTTGATATTAGCGAGCTTCAATAGCCATGTCGTCTTAACAACCGATGTCGGCTCCAAACGGATTGCCCCGATGTAAAAGGGCTCTGGGGAGGTGGATGCTTGTTCGTATTGTAGGCAAAAGGGGGTGAGACGACAGTTATTTAACATTCTTCATTCGTGAAAGCACTCTATGCCATGTTAAAAGATTCTGAGTCCAACCGATACAGCCTGCCAGAGAACGAAGTGCAATTCGTGATTGAGACTCTCACAAATGAGCGAGACCAAAGCGTCCGCATCTCAAATTGTGTCAAAGTTTAGTTGTAATAGATCCTGAAGACAGATAAAATATCCACATAAATTCAGGCGTCCACCTGCAATTTCTTCCCACTGTTCCTGATATCGCCTCGCAATCACCTTCCACTGTTTTCTCCACTGACTACTGTGGAATAAGTGATACATATATAGTCACAGAAGTAAAGCGTCAATCTTTTTGAAAGGTCAATCATGCTCAACCGTAGAAACATGCTCCGAACAATGGCTGCTGGCGTCGGTGCCGCATGTACCTCTTCGCTTCTTCCTCAACATCTCTTAGCATCGCCCACCAGTAGGACGACTCCAAAACGTGTGATCTTCTTCATGCAAAACCAGGGCTTTGATCCCAAGACTTGTATTCCAGAGGGGATGAGCAGCAGTAGCTCGCTAGCGAAAGCGAAACTTCCTGAGCCCATCAAAGCCCTCGAACCTTATAAGGAGCGACTGCACATCATCAATGGCCTGCATGGTATGCACACCAGTCCTTCTCACAGCGCATTTTTCGGCGCGCTCGGTGGCTATCGCGGCAGTGACGGTGTGCCGCCCAGTGCTTCGACAATTGATTATGAACTTAGCAAGGTCCTACCGAAGACGCTTCTACCCCACCTGTGCATCGGAATGGACTCCATTGAGAACATGACAACCAAGCCCACTATTGCAACACTATCAGCCAGCGGCGCTGGGCAGCCGATCTTCATGCATTCAAATCCAAATCATCTTTATCAAATGCTATATGGTGGCATCTCAACAGGTGATATTCGACTCCAGCACGAAGCCAAATCGAATATGTTGAATCAGATTGAAAAGTTGGCTGCTGCTAAGGGACAATCTCTACCGACCGCAGATCGTCAGCGTTACAACCAATACGTTCGGGGATTCGAGAATGTCAACGGCCTGCGCGATCGGCTTGACACGGTTTCCGATCACCTTCGCAAGTTTGCACCGAAGGTAGACGAGCGATACACCAAGCCGGAGTTCGAAACCGATTGGCACGATGTTCTGCTGGACTTAGGCATTTCAGCGCTCACATCGGGTATCACAAATACGCTTACCATCGGGTCAGGTCGTGGCGAAATCTTTGGTGCATGGAAGGGGCTGGGTATTGAGCAGCAAGGACATAACCTTGGACACATGGAGCAGCCAGATAATCCGATCTGGATCAAGATTCGTCAGTACAATAGTCGTATGCTGGTGAGGATTATGGAGGCGCTCGAGAGCGTGCCTGAAGGCAGTGGTACCATGATGGACAATACCGTAATCGTTTACACAAGTAACAACGCGGATAAACAGCACACCAACGGTGCCAACTGGCCGGTCATGTTACTAGGAAACTTCGACGGCACATTGAAGACCGGTTGTTTCACCCAACTGAACCACAAGCGCCCCATCAACGCATTGTACACGTCGCTCCTGCGTGCCGCCGGCCAGAACGTTGATCGTTTCAACATGAACGACAAACTGGCCAGGAAATACGATACCGAGACCGGCCCGCTGAAAGAAATAATGACATGAACAAGATCACGAGCCTTCTGGCACTCATGCTTTTGTGGAGCATATTGCCTGTTGCGATTGCCGAGACTTACACACCAGGCCAGAAGGTCAACAAAAATTTCTCTCAGCTTGCTAAACCGTTTCTTGCCACCCACTGTGCAGACTGTCATGGCGAGACAGAACCTGAGGGCAATCTGTCGCTCCATAACCTCGGTCCTGTTGATGAAGTAAATGCAGGCATTTGGCAAGCTGTGTGGGCACAGGTCACCTTGAAAGAGATGCCCCCCAAAGATGAGGACCAACCCAAGGTCGTGGAGCGATTGCAGTTTTCAGACTGGATCGTCGCTGAACTGTCTCGTGTCATGCGCGACAAAGGCGGCTTCCATGCCCATCTCGATCCGAACAAGGGCAACTTCGTCGATCATGATCTACTGTTCGGCAAGCTGCCAGACAACATCAAACTCGCACCGACATCATCTCCAGCACGCATCTGGCGTGTAACACCACAGGAACACATTACGCGGCTGAACGAATTGATCAACAGGGAACCGGAATTCAATCCATCAAAGCCTGGCCTGCGAACTCATGGCGATGTTGTTCCCACCAACCACGGCGGTGAACTCAAGCTCTACTTCGGTACGGATCGCATCATTCGTTGGCAGGGCGGAACGGTTGCCTATGCCACAGCGGTGAAAAGCGTACCAGTCGTTCTTTCGTCGGCCCGCGATCATGGGTTAGAAAATTACCCCGACTTTTACACAGTCAACAGCGCGGAGTCCACACAAATATTGGGGGTTGCCGCGGACATCATTCGCTATATGGCCGATGGTCCGTTGAGCATTGCCAAGCCGTATCAGATCACGGACGATCCCAGATCAATTGCAGACAAGATGAAGGGCGACATACGCGGACTGCCCACAAGTCTGGTCTACAGCACAAAGGTCATGCGTCCATTGACGCCGGTCTACGACCTCATGCATGAAGAGGGTATCACCGACGAGCGTTTGCGGGCTGCGGTGGACTACCTTTTCGAAGCGCTCACTTTCCGTCCACCCAGCAAGAAGGAATCGAACGAATACCTGACGGTTGTCAAACAATCCATTGAGAAACTCGGCAAGAAAAATGGAGCGGTCCTCGGTCTGTCAGCCATCTTCCTCGATCGCGATGCTCTCTTCAGACCGGAACTCGTTGAGAACGGCAAACCGGATCAGCAGGGTCGTGTCATGCTCCAGGACTGGGAACTGGGTCTGGCGGTCAATCATGCACTGCGATACATCAAGCCGGACAAAGAACTGCGAAAGACAATCGTCGAAGGTCGTATGCGGTCCAAGGCCGATGTCAAACGCGAAATCGAGCGGATGCTGGCCGACGACAGCATACGAAAGCCACGCATTCTGCGCTTCTTCCGCGAATACTTCGACTATGACAGTGGTGGTTACATCTGCAAGGATTCGAAAGCGCTGGCGGATACGGGAGTGAGCAACAGGGGAACATCACACTACCGCGCCATGTTCGACGCCACCGCGAGCACTGATCGTCTCATCGAACTTATCCTGCAGGATGACCGAGACGTATTTAAGCAGTTGCTAACGACGGACAAAGTCGTCGCCACTAGATTAGACAATGTCTATTTCGGAAAGCGGCGATCGAAGGAAGAGGTTGCAGCATCCGTGGTGGCTGCGAAGAAGGCGGCGGCCGAGGCAGAAAAGAAAAAGGCGGCCGAACTGGAAGCTTGGAAGAAGGCCAACCCGGGAAAGAAACCGCCGAAGTCAAAGAAACAGAAGAAGAGGAGACGACCAAACGTCAATCACAATGTGAGCCAGGCAAAACTGACGGGGTCGAAGATCTATGCACGTGTGAGTCGGCGCAGCTTCGGCAATGGATCCATGAAACCAGAACGTATCCTGGCCACAGTGCCAGAAGATCAACGCCTGGGCATCCTGTCCCATCCTAGCTGGCTCGTTTCACACTCCGATGCGATGGACAATCACGCCATCCTGCGTGGCAGATGGATTCGTGAACGATTGCTGGGCGGCGGAATTCCCGACGTGCCAATTACCGTCGATGCGATGTTACCAGATGAACCACATAATACGCTGCGTGATCGTATGCGGGTCACCAGGAAAACCTATTGCTGGACGTGTCATAAGAAGATGGATCCGCTCGGCCTGCCGTTTGAAATGTATAACCACGCGGGTCTGTATCGGGAATTGGAACTCAACAAACCCGTCAACACCACGGGCGAGATCATCGATTCCGGCGATCCCACACTTGATGGAAAAGTCGCCAACGCCATTGAAATGATTCGGAAAATCGCGGAAAGCAAACGCGCCGAACAGGTCTTCGTCCGCCATGCCTTCCGTTTCTGGATGGGCCGCAACGAAACCCTCAATGATGCGCCTGTTCTCCAGGATGCATATCACGCCTACAAGGACAGCGGCGGCAGCATGAAAGCAATGCTCGTTTCACTACTCACTTCCGACGCGTTTCTCTACCGCACACGGAAAAATCCGGCGCTGTTCAAAGAGAACTGAAGGTAGTTTGCAACCTGAACTGAAGGCCGTAGGGTCAAAAAAACTCAGCCGACCTGAATTTGCAAAACTATTCGGCACTTAAGCGACTTCCGATTCTCCCTACTCAGCCGCTTACTATTCCACAAACTCATACCTTTTCCGGTATCGCGAAGATGACCGTTTTAAAAGACACCCTTTAGAATAGTGACCGAGTAATAGTTGTTACCCGGTCATTAAAGGAATTTTAAGATCGGGTCTGCAGATCTGATGAGCGAATCCGACGTCTCAACCAAACTGCTGGTAGTATCATAAATAACAACAAGGGATACCAGAGACCAATCATTAGGGTCCAAAGAACAACTCCATCCCGCCAGCGAAAGTATCTGTAGTAGATCCCGAACGAAGGTCCCCAATGATCTAAACGATCCAGGTCAGAATAGTCGTTATCCAGGAAGAGAACACTTCCATGGTAAGGGCCGTACTCTACATCATTGAAAAATGCAATGTTACAACGCCAGACACTAACATGAAAATCATGTCGGAATGACACGCGATGTCTCCACAGAACAGGCTCAGCCAGGTACAACACTAGCGTGCTAACCATTAGGACCGTCGAGATCAAACACGCAATATTGAACTTACGATTGGTCATCTGCTTTTCCATGATTGATAATTAAATGACCAGGTAACAATAATTACCCGGTCATTGAAATTTGTAATCTTTCATATGTTTAGTACTTTGGTTTAATATGATTGTTCTATCTTGCAGCATATAAGGACCTGCTGTGTACAATAGGTATTATTTTCGTGTAAATATAAAGATATTTTGCAAAGAAATGAGGCGAGATTGTGACATCGCTAGAACCTTACACACGTGCTGAAATCGAGGCTCTCGGCAATGAGAAACCACTACGGGGCGTGTTCTGTCCACTTTGCAACTGTTTCATCCCAGAATTTGCTGATCTCTCGCCTGAAGAAGCGGAAGAATTAAAAAAACACGATACTTTATTTATTCTTAAGACATTGAGGAAAAAAACTGGTTGCAATCTTACATGGGCTAAAATCTGGGCTCAACATCGCCATGATTTACCTGATCAACCAACTTCTCCTTGTCCGTATTGTGGAGTTCCTCTCCATCCAAATGCTGGGCAATGTCTTTTGTGCAGAATGGATTGGCATAATCTTGAAAGTCCAGTTCGCCTTGGTGATTCGATCGCAGATCAGATCCTCGACGCTGCACCTGGCTCCACTATCAACGTACACAGTCACAGCGTTTATCTTCTTGCGATGAAGTTTGTTAAACAGCAACGACAGAAAGACAATATTATAATTGAATTTAAGAAATAATCTTAATAAGACATTGTTCATATAAGTGTCCGGTAAATCTCTATTACCCGACCATTAAGCTTCCCGTAAAACAGCCTGTCCGAAAAGTACATACTCATTAGACTCAGCGAGAAGGTGATCTTATAATCGCGAAGCTAGCGCGCCTGGATCGACTCCCGGCTCAACCCATATGGGAAATTCCAGACTAGAGAAGATGTTAGAGGAAGTCAGTAATGCGCGAAACTTTGATGCAACGGAAGGTATGGTTGCCTATTGCGATTCTGTTTCTTGCTATGGCTATCAGTGGATATCGTCATTGTGTGCTGATCTGGTGCAACTCTCAGTTTGAGATATGGTGTAGTTCCGAAAAAGGCGTCGTCGGCTTTAGAGTTTTTGTTCCATATCACGGACAGCGTGCGGAAGGATTCTACTTTGAAACAGCTCTCACCAATCACATGTATCTATCTTCAAATATCCCGGCATGGTTCAGGGGCAATTGGGGACGTCCTGCTGGAGTTTTTAGGTTCGCCACATCTTACGGAGGAAATATTCCCTACTGGTTTTTGATGCTGGCCTATTTTGTGTTTATGCATTTCTTACGAAAACGGCAAACAGCAGCAACAGAGAATTATGAGAAAGATTGATCAACTCCACCTTAGGTAATCGTCCCGAAACTGCCTGCTGAGATCGCCAGTCCATTCGCTTCACCAATTCGTTAAGTACCATTAAAATAATGTCGGGGTAATGTTCGTTACCAGGTCACTTTACTGTGTTAAATGTGTACTTCATTCACTCAAAAAAAGAGCAATATAGTTTATGTGCCATCGGCGAGCCGATGGAGATTCCACACATTTCGAATCATTGTGATAACTAGTAAAACGAGGAGCACACAGTGAAAACCCCCGATGCTATATGTTCCCCACGGATAGGTAGCTGAATCGATCGTCAAAGCTAATCCCCAGAATATTAACGGAATGATTGGTATGCCAGGGAGGATGCTAGTACCACTGCGTTGATCATCGGGAATACCATGACGCGCATCATGAACGGCTTTTCCAGATATACACGCACCACACCACACAATCCATGTCGCAAAGATGAGAATTGGAAATACCCATGGACTCACGATTAGTTACCTATCTTGTAAGTACGTTACAATCTTACAATTACGATGCTTCAGAGGCATAAGGTACGAAATATGTAAGCCATTCTAAGCTGGAGTAGTTTATAAATAAAGACCTCTAATTTTTTATGCCCGAGTAAATCACATTACCCGGTCACATTACAGTGATCTCATAAATGACAAGTGTCCGGCAAATCATTATTTACTGGACACTTTGAGCTTAAGTTTTTGCAAGCTCGAGCCCAATATTGCCAATACGATAGACCAATAACTACTCTTGATCTGAATCATAGGGATGCAAGGGATCAATGTTACCATTAATCATACCAAAGAATGGATCGTCTAATTCTAGCAATTCCCCATTGAGCAATCGGTGAACTCGGAAAACATGATCATAATCCGTCATTGTCTTTCGACCATAGCCAGCGTTCCCCACAAAGTCTTCGTCATCATAACAATAAAATAATCCATAGCTTCCAATACCATTTTTAGAAATCCATTCAAGCATCTGCCAGACAGCCGACGATCTGTGATTACGTGACACACAATATGTCAACAAACCCTGATGATTATTGAGTGCTTCATATAGTTCCCATTTCAGAAACGGTCCAGCAGATTGCTCCATCCACTCCCGAAATTTCTGCCATAGTTCTTCATCCGCCTTATCTATTTCAGCATCTATCGAGCCAACAGTAGTAAGGGTGGCTTTTTCCAAAGGCAAACGGCTACTGCGTAGGTGGCACCAACCAAAACCGAGCAACATTTAATCGTCCTTTTACAATTTTCAATAGGAGAAACTTCACACAGGATATTGAACAAGCACCGTGCCCATAAGTAAATAATTTATAGCATAGTGAAATAGCCGATCAATTATGTGTTCATCGAGGCTAATTTCCAGGAAATATCTAGTTCTCGGACGTCTGATGGTGACACTCTTATTTCAAAATGGTTCACAAATTTACTTCAAAGTAGGCCCGCTAATTATAAAATAACAATTCTGCTTCCTAAAACTATTTTCTTCTGCAGGGTAAAATTTAATAAAGTCAAGCAGAGTTTTTGGTGGGCCAGCAAAAGTGTCCGGTAAACGATGCAGCTTGTTGATAAACAGGGGATGTTCCAGGTACCCATAATTTGCCCGACCTGGCCCACGCGCTTCTTTGGAGCCTGCTTTAGCAAAACAGGTGTTGAGCATTTTAATTTCATTATTGAGAGAAACGTTTTTGATTGGTTTCCCGCGCCAGGTATCTTTTTTGCGTAACCGCAAATATTCTTCGAGGTCGTAGTCAGTGATCTCACTTAATCTTTTTGTGGCGCAGTGACAGTATCTGGTAAATCGATCTAATGTGTGTCGTGTATTGTGAAAATGCACATCAGAACTGTTTCGAGTTTCCAATGTCTGCAGATACATGTCCCGATAAACGGACCAGAAAAGTTCTTCGTCTTGAAAATGCTGTATGGCTTCTCCTCTTCGAAAAGCTATTGCAGCGATGAATCAGTCTCCAACGCTTAGCCACACTCCGTCGCTAGTCATAGCTGTGACCAACCGGGCTCAGATGATCGGGCAAGCAGAAAAGAGGGGCGCGCAAAACTGCCCTTGGTGAGAGGTGGTGTCTCATCAAGGGCAGTCAGACGTATACGCGCATCTGAACCACATCATTTCAATTGACGTAAATCGTTGCTATTTCAAAGTGCCCAAGAGAGGACTCGAACCTCCACGGGGATTACCCCCACTAGCCCCTCAAGCTAGTCATATACTCATTTTTCAAACAAAGATCTATAAATTAAATTGACTTATGATTAGTGCAGGGTGACTAGGAGAGTAGGCGAAAATTTAACGATTACCATGCTGGATCCGCAGAATGGGTCCAGCACGTCGGAGCTATCGTGGTGATAGGTTGTACCGTGCTGATTTCGCTATAGCTTCTTACCGGCTTTGAAAAAAATTATCAGAACGGTTTGAATTCTTTATTGTTTTTGGGTTTGAAATTACAGCGAGCGCAGGAAAGAAAGTAAATTCTGCCGTTTTCCGTACGTGATTGTGAGTAGCTGCTTAGTTTCCCCATACATTTTTTGTTCGGACAAGGATCTCCACGACGCGGGTTTTTATTGTTTACCGGACGCTTTTTGTCAGTTTTGTTAATCGGTTCGGCCATTGGTCCACCTCCTTCGTTTAAGGGATTGGGAGTTTGAGCGATCATTTTTTGGGTCCCTCTTCGATCACAGATAACCGCAGCAATGTCTGCTCAATCATTGTTTGCATCTCTTTCACTTTTGACTGGCACTTTTTGCAGAGATGCCGCCGCATCTCTTTTGGTAGTGTCAACATCTGGTCGCGGGCTTCGATCACACATTCCGCGGCAAACAACTCGTATTCTTCCCGACTGATCAGCTTCTCATCTGCGATTAAATCTTTACGCTCCAGGTCCTTCCGCTTCAATTTCTCCTGAAGCAGCTTCTCTTTTTTGAGTTCTTCGTTGAGCTTCTGGGATTCTCTGTCTGCTTTCTCATCGCGATAAGATGCCACCCACGCATCACACTCAGAAACATCGAACACTCTCTTTCGTTGAGTTCCACTAACCGGAAGTCCTTTTTTGATCCAGTTCTGGATCGTCTTGTCGCTAACGTCCCATCGTTCGGCAGCAGCATTAAATCCAATGACACATTTGACCGGCTCCGTTTTTTTCACTGGAGCCTGTTTTTTAGCTGTTTTTTTCGTTTTTGACGTGCTGCGTTTTGAAGTGGCTCTTTTGGATGATCGCTTTGCTGATTTTTTGCCCATCAATTTAATAGGAAGAAGAAGAAGTCACTTAAAATTTCATTTTGAGACAGAAAAAGTGCGATTCCGCAACCGCGCGCGACCCCGTGCCCCCCTTAGGAGGACCCGAGAATTTTTCAGCCAGGCTTGTACTCGGCTGGCTTGATCGTCAGCTGCTCTTTGCCTTTAGAATATTTCAAGCCGAGCTGTTTCAAATGATCTGCCGTCAAACGTTTTTCTTCGAATGCTTTTTTGATCTTCGAAACACTGAGCTTGGGTTTGAGTTCGACGACTTCAGATAACAGGCGCGCCTCTTTGTTCTTTCCAAAAACACAAATCGACATCAACCAGGCTGTGATCTGTTCAACCAGCGATGACTGCATCAGCTTATCTAATAGAGTAAGACTGTCCGCTTCTTTCAGACCAGATCGATACTCCACCTTGGCTGGCTGATCTTTGAAGCTCACCGAACCGTGTGGAAACGATTTGGTTTTCTTCTTACCCTCCATCAAGCTCGATCGATTTGCTTTGCAATACTCGTTCACTCGCTCATTGAGCAGCTCTCTCCGGCTTTCAATCGTGACAAGGTCTTGATCATCGATCAAAATATATTTGCGCTGTTCAGATTCCTGTTTGAGTTTCTCGATATACCTGGTGCAAGTCGCATTGACCGACTGGTCAAAGGCGTTCAGGAATGACAGCTCATTTAAAGCCTTGTCGAGATCTTCCTCCGTCTGAATGACGGGATCCGGTCCCAGCAATTCCGCAGCGGGTCGATCATTGGCGGTGAGGCTTTTCACGTTTGAGTCCTTTCAACAATTTGAAACCAAGATAGATCAACGCCATCAAAGCAATGAAGACAAGAAAAACAGTTCCACTGTTTGATTCTGATTGATCCTCATGCACTCGATCCGAATCGCTTGAATCTTCCGGAACCTCATACAATGAATCCGGTTTCGGTTCGATGATTTCGACGACTTCCGGATCGGGTTCTTGAACCGTAATTGTTTCGACTTTCTCAATCATGTCGAGAGCATCGTTTGCCAGAATTCCAGCAACGGCTGGCACGGGAGTTTTTTCCAACACCTCATCGACACGGTCCGCGGCTCCCTGGATCGGCTTCCGGATCTTTTCAGTCGGCCGGGCTCGTTTTGAAGGGGGATCGTAATAGGGGCGATACTGTTGTTTTTGATCGTCTGAATGACAACCAGGCAGTGTCAATAAAAGGATCAGGAAAGCGAAGATCCAAAGCAAAAGCATCGAAATGGAATCTAAAACTTTGGATTCCGGTCTGTTTGGATCCGGGGAAATGGCCCTCATTTGTGGTCGCTCCCGTAAGGTCCCTGTTGCCAATAGGGAGCGTACTCATTAAAAAGGGAATCTGAAAAGAGCCAACCGTCATAGGGAGCTGGCTCACCTTGATCGAGCATGTCCGGAACCATTTTGTCTGGTACCGCGATCACTTTGGGTTCCGGTTTGCGTTTGAGACGATCCACCAAATTACAACCACTAACGATCGTTAGTAATGCGACCACGAGTACGCATACGGTGAAACTGTGATTGAACCGCTTGTTCGTCTCGATTGGTCGCATTGCGTTGAATCCTTTCCACTTCTTCGAGCCGCTCGTTTTCGTTGCTGTTCTTTTTCTTTGCCCAAAAAAACAATAGCTCTAAAAGGGCCGCGATGATTCTTAAAAGACCGCCCATTGATCACTCATCTGAAAACTGACTTGGATCGTGATATCTTTCCTCAGTTGGTTCGATTTCTCCAAACACCATTTGAATCGGAGCACTCTTTTCTAATTTGTGACCAATCCCCACGAGGCCGAAGGCTGCCAGTAATAGCTTGATTGCTTCCGCTGTCTCAATTTCACCAAGTAGCATTCCGCTTAGGGAAAAGACAATGGTAAGAAATGCAGTGAGATACGTTTTCTTACCGTCAAGCGCTTTGAATGGGAGTTTGTCGAGCATCGATCTGGCTTCCTTGCCATGCTGAGAAATGATATAAAAGCGGTATTGCTTCCCTGCGCTACCGCCCTGAAATTAACCGTCGCTTCTCCGCTCCATGGTTCGGCTCCGGCTTTTCGATTGCGTTTTAAATTAAGGATTGTACAACTCGCAAAAGTCAAGGGCAGATTATGAAGAGAAACAGGAAGATTGTTCAAGTAGAACTCAATACTGATGAGTGGTTGCCGTTAAGTCGTTATGCAGCCAAGGAGAAACGATCCATTCGTGGAATCGCGAAAGAGCAATTGATGCCGTTGATCCAGGAAGCCAAACGGAAGTTTCCGCGACAACCCATCAACGCATCGTCGTCGATTGACGACGTTCATTAATTGTACATTGTTTTCGCCAATACGATCGTATTAGTTCCAGAGTGGCTCTCTATAGCATTGAGTATTAATACGAGATCAAAATATGATCGTGTGGCAGGGACTATCCATTAATGAAAAGTGACCAGGTAACAGTTATTACCAAGACATTGATATTTTTCATTTACTTGTCTCAGTCTTTTTAAATACGACTGAATAAATGAGTTAAGTGAATTTTGATTTCTGAGATAAGTTTATCTGACACATTTAAACCCAAGTTCGGGTAAAAAGATGCGTGGGTGTATGCATTTCAAATATCGAAGAATAAAGTTACATGTTCAAAATCTAATTTTGCTTGGTATAATATCCAGCATCTATGTGTGATATGAAGCCGCAGGGGCATCATATCAGAACTAAAACCGGTTATTTTGCGCGTAGTTGTTCCATATCAGTGTCATATCAGAACAAGTCCGTGCAGGTTAACTACAAGTTGTGCCAAAAATGGGTGATCCCTACATCAAAGAAAGGCCGAAAAAGTTGGCCACTCCCGCGCACTCACCATCACTGGAAGCGAGCCAAAATGAACTGTATGCGCAGATCGACGCGATTTGTTGGCGAGATTTCGATACCGCTTATAAGGCTCCAGAATCTGTGCCTCTCGATTTAAAGTTGCTGATGTTTGGTGATCAGAAGCAGGCATTGAATGCATCGCACCGGCTATGGTGTGGCCTCTGTCATCAACATGCCTATATGTCTTCGGCAGCCGAACCGGCGCTCCCGTTTCTGATGTTGGTACTATTTGAATCAGGTGACCTCGTTAGGGTAGAGGTACTGGATATTCTTCTTGGTTTCGTGCGATGCCAGCGGCCTGACCTGAATTTTACGCAGCGTGTCTTGAGGGCAATTCGTGAACGACGGCCAGAGATCGAGAAGTTTAAGGAGTCATCGAATGATGAAGTAGCGAGTTTTGCGGAATCCGTGTGTGAAGCCCTAGACGAAAATAGGGCACAACAAGGCGCTGCTCTCGACGGCTAACAGTGCCTTGAGTTTTCGACGTTAGTCTGTAATTTGTAGTCAACTCTCCGGTGCCGGAGCTTCTCAGTAGTCTGAATTAGCCACCAGAGAGCTTTATCGTTATCCAATAAACTCATTCGTTTCTTCAGACGTCTTGTAATTCGACCGTTTTAAAAGACACACTTTAAAATAATGACCGAGTAACTCTTATTACCCGGTCATTGATATTTTTCATTTGCTTGTCTCAATCGTATTAAAAACGACTGAATAAATGAGTTAAGTGAATTTTGATTTTCGAGATAAGTTTATCAGACACATTAGTCCCAAGTTCGAGTAAAAATTAGAGTAGGTGTAAGCTTTTCGAAAATCGAACGTTATCTGTTTTAGTTGCTCAATGAGATTCAAGTTATTTTCGTACCTTGTTGCGTTTCTGTTTTTTCATATCAGCAGCTACTGACTATAACTGTCTAATGTAAATGAATTTATAACTTGTAAAGCGAATTCCCTGAGGTATCATATACAGCATGTTGGCTTCATATCCAGCATCTATGTGTGATATGAAGCCCCTGGGGCGTCATATTAAAACAAAAACCGTTTATTTTGCGCGTTTTTGTTTCATATCAGCGTCATATCAGAACAAGGCCGTGCAGGTTAATAATAAGTTAGTCTCCTAGAAACACCATGGAAACGTTGCTTCCACGCCTCAACCAACCGCTAGATGCGGCAACTTATCCTGAGTTCGTCTCCCCTCCATTTGCGGAACAACTAGCAACAATCCTCGCGTCCAAAGCACCGGAGGTATTTGTCACGTTGCCATATCGACCCGCGTACGCCGATGCCTCCGGCAACAACGGATCGGTTCACGTTGCACTAATCCCCGGCGAGCACAACTTGTTGACCGAGATTCGCCGTGGCGGCATCACAATTGGCCTTATCGACTGCGACACGATTCAAGAAGTGAGTGACGTTTTCATCGAATGGTTGCGTTCGCCCCTGAACTCACGAGATGCAGTGAAACTGTGGCCGAAAGCTCGCATTCGCGCTGACGCCGAGCTCTTCGAGGTAGATGACAAAATAGACAGGTACTGGAATTCGATCATTCACCTAGATGGTGGGACTGATGAACCGTTTCTACTTGAGGCCGCACGAATCCCAATTCTTAGAGGCTTGTTGCCTACATCCAGCATGAGCATATTGGGATTTAGCCGTTGTACCGAGTACCCATATACAGATGACTGCCCAACAACCCAACCTCTCGGTGACGGCAAATATCGCATCACGCTTATTGACGGAAGCACGCACGACATCATCGGAGCTTTGGACGCGGCAAGATTTGTTGCCAACAATCTGCCAGAAGGAACAGAGCGCGCAATTGTCGGTACGGCCGATGACCTCAAAAGCGGAGACTAACAATCCGTTGCACACGGAGCCGCGGGCCGCGCGGTTTTTGAAATCAACGTCGTTCGCCGCGGCCCGGTGAACGGTGACGTTCTGTTGCATCAACTCATATCTTTTCATAATTGATGCGAAAAACGATCGTTTTAAAAGACACCCTCTAAAATATTGTCTTGGTAACGCACGTTACCCGGTCATTTTAACTATATAGTGCTTGCTATCTCATAATGAAAATTGTCCGGGTAATAAGTATTACCCAGACACTTTTGCTTGAGTTTAGCTTTCACGATTCCTCTAACCAATTTCGAAACTTGGGATCGAGGTACGGGGCGCTGTCATCTTAAGGAGATTATAGCAATAGATTAAATGGGCAAGCCATGACGTCTTGATTTCGAGATAGAATTCTATAGTTTCAATATTGTCCTGAAACAACCGGATTTCGTTCGACAAGTCAGCCAGCATATCCCAGCCTATGAAATAGATAGGATCTGATTCTCCAAGCTCCGAAAGGTGTTTAATGCCAATATTTTGCCAGTCTGGAAGAGACCAAAAGCGTTTACTAGTTTGTTGTGTTCCAAATAAGTAGTAAGGAGCAGGTATTTCAATTTCGATTATTGCCTCACCAATTGCTTCTTGATATCCAATGGAAATTTGGCGACTCATCTAATTCCTTTTCAAGATTTATGATCCATCTAGAGTAAAAAAGTAAAGTGACTGGGTAACAATAATTACCTGGTCATTAAGAAGCCTTCGCGTTTGGATTAATTTCGGAATCTTATGGTATTTTCCAAACACGTGCAGTGCCTTCGAAACTCCCCATAAGCACTTTCTTACCATCTGGACTGAAGACCGCCGTTAAGACTAATCCTATATCTCCATGAAGCTTTCCTGTCTGCAGACCACTAATAGAATCCCACAGGCGAGTCGTCTCAGCAGACGTGATCACAGTCGTTAGATCGGGACTAAATGCGACTGCACGTATATGCCGACCACGATTGAGTGGCTTCCCCTTTAGCTTTCCGTTGGAAGCGTCCCACAACTTTGGAGTACCATAGTCACTTATCGTAAACACAGTTTTACTGTCAGTACTGAATGCTGCTAGATTAACATCTCTTTTATCCTGTGGTAGTTTCCCGATCTGTTGACCGCTGTTCACATCCCACAACAGCGCTGCGTGATTTGATGTTGCCGTTACCAACTTTTTACCATTGGGACTGAATGCGACTACGTTGACAACATCTTGATGCTGGAGTGGCTTTCCAATCTGTTGATAACTGGACACATCCCACAAACGAGCAGTTTTATCCGTACTACCCGTTACGATAGTTTTACTATCGGGGCTAAACCCTACTGCATTCATAAAGCTTTTATGTCCGATTAGCTTCCCCCTCAGATCTCCGCTGGTAGCGTCCCACAACCGTGCTATCGGCTCGTGACCGATAGAAATCAGTGATTTGCCGTCAGGGCTGAAGACCACTTTAGTTAACATCATTTCATGCTTAAGTATCTTTGCTTTTGCTTGACCATTATTAGCATGCCATAGACGCGCTGTATTGTCCCTACTGGCCGTAGCCACGGTTTTACCATCGGGGCTGAAGGCCACTGAATGAACTCTATCTTCGTGTAGGAGTGGCTCTCCTATCGGTTGACCACTCATCACATCCCATAAACGAGCAGTACCATCGAAACTTCCAGTAATTACTTTATTGCCATCGGGACTGAAGGCCACACTTATGATGGTCCCAGTATGCTTCATGGGTTTCCCAAGTGGTTGAATACTTACAATTCCCTTTGGATCGTCAGTATTTTTTTTCTGTGCCAAGACCTCACTACTTTCAAGAATTGCTAAAGCAAAAGTAGCATACACCATGGCGCTAAAAATCGAAAAGCAGAAGGACCTAGAAGAGAGTCGCTGTTCTGTTTTATTTTCAGTTTTAGTAGATAGTTTTAAGTTACTTTCCATTATCCATCCTTAATATGTCAATGCACCATAATGATAAGTTTATTATTTGTGATGTAAGCTGCAATCAACAGGTGAGTATATACACCCTAGATGGCTTGTTAGAAATTAGCAACTCAGAGGATTTGATTTGAAAAAAAGTGACCGGGTAAACATCGTTACCCGGACATTAGAGCTTCGGAATGGGATCAGGTTCTCTACCAGAGTCTTTCGTTTGCAGTGCTTTGACAACCCGTTCGAATTGTTCTTCAAATTTCGCGTTGTCAGATTTCCAACCGATAAAATCTGCAGCTAATCGTTCATGAATCTGATTTCGTTTAGGATGTTTCCATTCAGAAAAAAGATGACTATCCAGATTCAATGGGATCAAGGAAAGAACTTCGTGTCCCCGCTCTTTGAAGAGCTGTTTTTCTTTTGCGAAAGCATGCTTTAATTCATCATCCACCCAACCACTCGTCAGAGAATGTTTTGAAGCGCAAAGCAAAACCTTATCCCAGACACGTATTCCATGATCGACGCGTTCATAAATGTTGTCACCCGGAAGTATTTGATGGTCGTCGAGCCAACAACGAATTCCCCTTCCTTGAAGTGCGTCATTTAATCGACGGGCGAACGACTTGTCTTTATGGCTATAGCTGATAAAACAAGAATAGAATTCAATCGCTGATTTTGCGAAATGGCTTGGTATATAGGAAATAAAATCATCAGTTATGCCACAACCTCGTAGAAAAATCTCTGGGATCTTTCCCTTTGATTTCATCAAGGTGTCAATACCCAGGGAACTTGGTCCATAATGTTTAACTGAATCCAATCCAATCGTTAGCGATAAATCTACTCTCGTAAAAGTAGAATAAAATAACTGTGCATTATTTAAATTGGTCTCACTCAGATTGGTCTCAATCAGATTGGCCTCACTCAGATTGGCGTAATTAAAATTAGCCCCATTCAAATTGGCTTTCTTCAAATTGGCATTGGAAAAATCGGCGTTCTTCAAAAAGGCCCCACTCAAGTTGGCATAACTCACATTGGCAAACTTGAAATTGGCATCCATCAATTTCGCCTGACTTAAATCAGCCTGATTTAAATCGGCCATGAACAAATTAGCCCCTTCCAAGTTGGCGTTCATCAATTTGGCCCCTCTCAAATAAGCTCTAGTCAAATTGGCTTTTCTCAAATCGGCCCCGCTCAAATTAATGCCACTCATACAAGCTTGGTCAAAATTGAGTCCCCTTGTATTTGCCACCTTCAAATTGGACTTAATCAAACATGCCTGACTTAAATCCACATCAAATAAAACAGTTCTCTCTAAACTGGCCCAGTTCAAATCGGCCTTACTCAGATTGGCTTGGCTTAAATCAGCCCTGCTCAGATTGGCCCTGCTCAGATTGGCCTCACTCAGATTGGCCTCACTCAGATTGGCCTCACTCAGATTAGCCTCACTCAGATTAGCCTTGCTCAGATTAGCCTTGCTCAGATTGATCTCACTTAAATCCGCTTCGCTCAAATCCAAAATAGTCTTGCTGTAAATCCTCTTAGAATCGGGGTTTACATTCCTCCAGATTCTGATGGCTTCAGCTCCTTTTTTTACAATTTTTACATGCACAGGATTTGCCATTGATTGCCACTCCTCTGGAGAAACGATAGATGATATTTACACAACCATTATGGGGTGGCCAAAGAATATAAACAACAAACTCAGAGAGACAAGAAGTCGCTCGATTTAGAATGTCCGGGTAATAACGTTTACCCGGTCACAATTGAGAGTTAGCAATTTGGAATCAATCGGCCCCTAAAATCTCTAAGTGTCCGGGTAATATCTCGTACCCGGTCACTATGCGAAAAAAATGCCCGGCGACATCAAAGCTCAGAACTTGCATTGCGTCAGCGGGTCTCGGTGTTGCCTTCGGGGACTATTGACTTATCAGAGAAATCCAATTTTTCTTCGAACAGAGAGTTGCGATCGCTCGGTTTCCAACCACGAGAGATCGCGCGACGAATTGCCGCAGCGACATGCGATGGCAAAATGGGATTTGCTGGTTCACCCCATAACTTGGCAAGCGCCGGGTGTTTTTGTGCCACGGTTATCGCCAACGTAGACCCAGTGCGATCTGCCAATTGGACTGTTACTGTGTACCCCGAAGTTCCGTCGTAGGACCCGCTGCTTGGGCGCCGAGGGACTCTCCATACGTAAGTGGCTTCGTCAACTATAATCCTACGCGAGCCTTTTTTAGGTGCAGTCATCGACGTTTTCTCCACTAACTACGACAATCTGATCGGCTGAGAATTTAGATGCCTGGAGCCATCCGCCGCTGAATCAATGCGAACTATTGATAGACAGAATTTGGTTCTGTCCAAATCTATCAGGATTTTTGTCTTTTATCAATTGAAACTATATGAGTTTAAGTCCAAAAGTAGCACCACCGCCAGGAGTAGTGGCACATAAAAAGTGACCTGGTAATATCCGTTACCCGGTCATGTGACTGAGGTCCAATAAAATGAAAAGTGTCTTGGTAACGACTATTACCCGGACACTTATTCAAAATGGGAGTTCTAGATCAGCAGACTCTAGTGTCCAGCCATACTGAATATTATTATTGAGGTGCATCGAATCTTGATTGTTGACAACAAGCATTGTACATCGAGAAAATCCAAATGATACCATCACCCAACCGGAGCACATTTTCATGTTTCTAAAAACTGATTTTAAAAAACTAATCTCACTGTTTGCACTTACCTTGTTAACTACGATGTTTCTGAATATTTCGACACTCTTCGCTGAGGAGTGGATTGGTCGGAAGTTTATGCCTAAATACGGAGCAATTTTTTTTAAACAAGGTATTGAGATACCTGCTTCTGGATTAACGTTTCCAATAGTAATTACAAGTACTGATCGAGATTTATTAACCTTTGGAAATATATCGATAAAAAAAGATCATGTTGTTCCATTAAGAGACTCATTAGCATATTACACAAAACTTCTTATGAACAACCAAACGAAAGAATGGGCTTTCTATAATCGTGGTATTGTTCGGAATTACATAGGCGAGTATGACAAAGCAATAAAAGATTTCACTGAGGTAATCCATCTTAACCAAAGCAATGCTGAGGCCTTCAATGCTCGCGGGATTGCTTGGTGGAATAAATTAGAAGAGGATCCCGCATTAAAAGATTATTCCGAAGCAATCCGGCTTAATCCTAATGTTGCTTTGTTTTACCGTAATCGTGGAGATACATTGTCTATAATAAGGGAAGATGACAAAGCAATAAAAGATTTTACCGAAGCGATTCGCTTAGAGCCGAAGAGACCTGAGCATTTTATTAGGCGAGGTATGGCTTACCTTTTGAAAAAAGGTGATGAGTATGATAATGCAATTAAAGACTTTACCCAAGCAATTCGTCTCGATCCAAAAAATACATTAGCCTTAGGATTCCGTAGACGCTCATATGAAAGGATTGGTGAATATAAACTTGCGATAAATGACTTAACTCAATGGAATCAGATCGCACAAAATGATCCAATGTCCTTCCGAGAATTAGCATATGCATTAGCGACATACCCTGAAAGTCAACATCGTGACGGCAAGCAAGCTGTAAAACTGGCTAGGATTGCATGTGAGATGACAGACTACAAGAGCGTCTACTGCATCGACATTCTTGCAATTGCATATGCTGAATTAGGTGATTTTGAACAAGCAATTAAATACGAGAAAATGGCCATTCAAAAATGCAGTAAGAAACATTATAAAAACGAATTTATTAGAAAACTCGAACTTTTTAAATCAGGCATTCCATATCACCAAAAGAAACGAAAATAACCAACAATTTCATAAATAAGACTTAAAATTGTCCGGGTAATTATGGTTACCCGGTCAATCTTGGTAAACGCCCTCAAAGTGAAACGGCGTCTCGTCATCATCTGGTCGCGGGCCTCGATCACACATTCCGCAGCAAACAACTCGTATTCTTCCCGACTGATCAGCATCTCATCGCGATAAGATGCCACCCACGCATCACACTCAGAAACATCGAAAACCCTCTTTCGTTGAGTTCCGCTAACCGGAAGTCCTTTTTGATCCAGTTCCGAATCGCCTTGTCGCTAACGTCCCACCGTTCAGCAGCGACAGTAAATCCAATGACACATTTGACCGGCTCCGTTTTTTTCACTGGAGCCTGTTTTTTAGGTATTTTTTTCGTTTTTGATGTGGTGCGTTTTGAAGCGGCTCTTTTGGGCGATCGTTTCGCTGATTTTTTGCCCCTCAATTTAATCGGAAGAAGAAGAAGTGACTTAAAATTGCGTTTTGAGACAAAAAAAGTGCGATTAGGGAACCGCGCGCGACCCCGGGCCCCCCGCGGGAGGACCCGCGAAATTTTTTAGTCAGACTTAGACTTGGCTAGCTGATCTTAAGCGCTTAACAAATCATGTGGAAGCGAATTGGCTTTCTTCTTGCACTCAATCAAAACCATTATTTTGTTGTTCAGATTCCTGTTCGAGTTGCTCGATGTACCTGGTGCAAGTTTCATTGGTCGACTGATCAAACTCGTCCAGGTATGACAGCTCATTCAAAGCCTTGTCGAGATCTTCATCAGGCTGAATGATGGGATCAGCTCCCGGTAATTTATCAGCTGGACGATCAATTGAGCTGTGGCTTTTCATATTTGATTCCTTTCAACAATTTCAATCCGAGATAGATCAGAGCAAATAAAGCAACGAATACTACGAAACTTGTCTCCGTTGAGGCCCCTCTTGCCAATGTGTAACGTACTCATTAAAGAAAAGAGCGATCCGTCATAGGGAGCTGGCGCACCTTGATCGATCATGTCCGGAATTCACGTAGGAAAAATACAACTGTCAGAAATGCAGTGGGATAGGTTGTCTTACCATCAAGCGGATTGAGAGGGAGTTTATTCGAGCATTGATTCGGCTTCCTTGCCTGATTAAGAAATGATATAAAGAGCGGTAATGCATCCATGCCCTACCGCTCTCTGAAAATGACTGGCGTTTCATGCGATCCATCATTCTACACCAGTTTCTTTTCGCAGTTACAATTTCGCATTAACTCGTTTAAAAAAGTCAAGGGCAGTTGGATTATGAGAAGAAAAAAAACAATTACGATCGAGCTTGATCGGGATGACTGGTGGCCGTTATGTCGTTACGCAGCAAAAGAGAAGATCTCGATTCGAGGGCTCGCAAGAAAAACGTTGATGCCATTGATCGACGATTTGAAAAGACGGTATCCACGGCAACCCGTCAACGAATCCCCTTCGATCGACGATGTTCATTAATTGTACATTGATTTCGTCAAAAACGATCACATTTGGCCCTGAGAGACTTCAATTTGGGTGTAAATGAAATCGTATCCCGTAATTGGGGCCACCCATTAATGATAAGTGTCTGGTAAATACGCATTTACCGGACACTTGCTGTTTCCTGATGTCTGGGTAACAGTCATTTCCCACCCATTTTAAAATTCTCCGATCCGTATTGTCGTCTTTTAATCATTTATCATTGTTTTAGTTCACGATCTAGTTCTTTGCGGTAATCTTCTTGTCGCGGGCAACGGATGTCGGGTTTAGTAGCACGAAGTTTTTGTAATAATAATTCAGCCATTTGCCACTGAGGTTCTGTGACGTTCGTGTATGGCCCTGGCCATGTGAAACCGGATGAAAGCTCATGAATCATTTGAACTTCGTTATTGAGCAGCAGAGCAACAATTTCGTCATCCTTCGTTGTAACAAGTGTAAAATTTTGTTTGGGCTTTCTTTCTACACCAATCCCCATAAATCGACGTTGTGGTATTTTTGTCTTTCCCCACCACTTAATCTCGAAATAGATGTACCCCGGTGGTTCGTAATGCGTTTCCGATTCTGCGTAGACATTTAATTTAAACGCAGCTTCATTCTTATATATTGGCCCAAATGAGAATGAGGCAATCTGTTCGTGCCCCAAAAAGTATCCTAAAACTCCAATTAGAATCATAGCGAGTAGAAAACTGATTAGGAAAACCTTCAATATGATTTTGCACATTTGAACTTACCGTAACTTGTGATTTTATAATAGAAGATTTTGAAACAGAGACATCATATTCGTTGATGGCGATTCTGCTATCAAACTGCACGTTACTGTATATGATGCATTTGAGACGTGCATATGTTTAAAAATGACCGGGTAAATGATGTTACCCGGTCATTTTTAATGCGCAGCTTGTAGAAGATCTTGTGTGAATAACGAATATTACCTGGGCGTTGATGTTTAATTAGTTAAGCGAATTTTTAATTCGCCAGATGAATAATTCTAACAGTGAGTACAAGACAGCATAGTGTTTATTGATAATGGACAAAAATTCTGGTAAATTTAGACAGAATTTAATTCTGTCTATCAATAGTTATACGACATGCATCTGCAGAGTCAGCTGTGGCTACGATCACAAATCAATCTCCCAATGAGCCAAACCCACACCAACGACGTGTAGCAGTCGCTTGGGATCAGCTTGCGAAATCTTCGATCTCAGAATCGGCGCTGAATGCGCTAAGGGCCCTGACGCCCCCCGATTGTTTCCCCCAGACTCACTCATTGACATCGTTTGGTGAGTTTGATCATCTAAGTGTCCCCCACTGCCCTCCTACGAGCACCGCTGTTGCCGCTTTAGAACACGCGACGTCTGTGACGCGCCTGCTGCTTCATGCGTATCCCGGAGACGCGGTGCACCTGCCAAATTTAGAACATCACCAATCGCTCGACTGGCTTTCACTCTATGGCAGTCAAATCACAGGCATTCATTTCACCCGTACACGAAAACTACATACATCATTTTTGGATCTGTCACGGACCACAATCACTGATGACTGTATAGCTCAGTTGCCGGAAATGCCGCGAATTCAGCGCCTTGTCCTGACGTTAACTGAATTGAGTGATATTGGTCTTTGTCGACTGTCACGATTCTCAACTCTTCGCGTTCTCTATGTAAAATACACACGGGTCACAGAACGTGGTATCGCAGACCTAAGATCAATGCTCCCACATTGCCATGTTAAGCGGCGAGTAGCAGGTTCTCCGACCAAGTAAGCTCATCCGTAATGACGGTATAATACCGGTCGCCAAAACCGATTGTTATTGGTGTCAATTCCAACTCGCATCGGGATTAAAGCCGAAGTCGAAAGTTAACGAGTTGCCTTCCCTGAAACTCGTCGGAAACCTGATTTGAATTCACGGATGTGCCGAATATTGACCGTTTAAAAAGGCACTCATCAAAATAATGTCCGGGTAACGCATATTACTCGGTCATTTATTCACGATCATCTTTTTTTCCATTGTCGACAAAAATTGTGTTTTATTTACGCCAGAACTCCCACCACCTCTTTTGCGGTTTGCCCACAATAACGATTGATGGACCTAGATGTCCTTCGCGAAGTGATTCTTCTGTCTCTCCATCGTGAAGTGCGTTATTAATTGCGGCTACTTCGGCACTGCGTAAGGAAATTGTTTTGCATACAGATGAGTACTCCGACGATTCTCGATATATGCTGACTACTGTTTTAGCCCAAATAAACTCGAACTGTTCTGTGAGTTGTTTTTCAACTTCTTGTTTGTTGGAAAGATTGAATTCTATATAAGTATCTGAAACAGAAACACCAAGTTCGTGGATAATTGTGCGACCAAATGCGGTTGGCACAAATGTTGTGCAACCAAAAGCCAGCGATGATTCGACCCCCTTGGAAATTAATTGGTCTTGAATTTGTTCATCAGAGAGTTCTGGGGAATCGCGAACAATGTCAATATACGCTGCAACTGCGATGTCTACTTCCCGAAAGATAGGGTGTAGGTCCTTAAGCAGAGATTCACGTTCAGCTGGGACATCAATCATGGAATGAGTCTTTCAACAAATTTTTTAAAGTGCGTAAATATTCCACATATGACGTTACAGTGATTTAGTACACATTTCCAGTTTGTCTGGTAAACGATGTTTCCCGATCACTTTTCTTTTATGGGATCACTGTGATATGTCTAGGTAATGTAAATTACCCGGACGTTAATGTTTTTTAACGACATTATCCCAGATCGGTTAGTTTGAAGTACTCTTAACGACTGTTATCATATCTAGCATTTTTGTGTGAGATGAAGCTTCTATAACACCATCTTTGATCAAGGGCGTGCAGGTGAATAATCAATTCGGTGGCTTTATGGCCCACAGTATGAAAGTAATCGCCATCATTTTTGGAGTTGTCAGTGGCGCATTCGTTGGTTTGGCTTTTGGAGGTTTCACTGCCTCGGTCCTTGGATATTTGTCACAGTTGACCACTCCGAATGATCCAAGCGCTGGTAGCATCTCATGGGTCGTAAGCTTGTTGACCGTTCCATGCGGTGCAATACTTGGTGCATTCCTGGGCCGTCTGACAATTACGACACGTCCTCGTCTTTTTTGCGCCACCATTTTACCTCTCACGATTTTAATCGTTGCTTGGCAAGGGACACTCAGCATGCTCCGTGGAATGGACAGACCACGCAACTTTGTATGTGAAGTACTCGGCACGCCTGGTGCCAAATACGTTGGACTCGTCTCCGTCGACGGCGACATAGTGATAAAGAAAGGTGCTCTGCCTGCAAAATTTGAATTCGAGGGCTTTCATATCGAATTTGCGTTTGCTTTGGTTCACCCAAAAGAGAAGAATAGCATTCTTGTCAATGTCTCAGCAGACGGCAACGATTTAGGCACAGGAGCGGAATCGCAGACAGGAGTCTACCAACGGCTAAAAAGCTTCGGTTACTCTGAGACTTACGGTGGCACATCAAGGACTTGGTCTCTAATGTCCCAGAAGGAAGTTGAAGATCTTATCAACAATGAGACAATGCCTCAAGGAATGTGGGAACTATAAAATTTCCGCGTATCATCGTCGAATCATGCAATGTTCAGGAGCGGCGTGAATTGCGAATTCTTAAATCAATATGCAACTTCGCCGACGGTAACGATGTTTACCCAGACATCAATTCTGACTTGACACAAATAAAATGTTCTTAAACATAGCGAAGGTATGAGTTTCACTAATGACAAACTTCAAAAGCCGTCGGCCCAGCAAAATAGAAGATCGGGTATCAGAATACGAATCCCTTGTTGATTCGTTACTGGATGGCTATTCAATGTCGATTTATGAATACATCAACGACCTCTATTGTCGACAATATCTCGAAGAGCATAAAGATGATCCGGATGTTTCAGGTTTATGGTCGCGAATTGAAAGAACCGATAGTCGATTCTTAGCAATATTAAACTCCACAAAACGATGTATTTGCGGGAACTATCCGCAGAGTTACTTCTGGTATTGGAGCTATCCTTCACACAGTCCAGTGCTTGAACAGGATCTGAAAGAGAATGGTATGCTATGAATTATAGCATTGCTATAATCGAGAATAATGACCGGGTAATGTGTGATACCCGGACACTGGTACTGAGTAAAAATTACAGAATATTTTCTATATCTTTCAATGTATAGAGATTTTATCGCAATATTTTGTTTCAACGAGACTAGCCTTAGAATGACCATCGCAGAAACATCAACTGATCCAAAAATCATCGCCGCCCTGGTTATTGCTTCGTTCTCTTTGTTGGTTACCGTAGTCAACATTATCTGGAATTATTTAACACAAACAAAGCTTGAGATACTGAAATCAGATCTAGCAAACAGTCGTGCAATGCATGATGCTCGCTTGGATTACGAGTATGAAGCGCGTAAGCGACTGTATCATGAATGTGAACCAATCTTTTTTCAGCTTAATGAATCTGCAAACGACACTAAACATCGAGTAATTAGTCTCGCTCGTACTTCACGTCTAGGACACCTCGGACTCGAAGATGATGACTGGCTCACTAACGAAGGTTATTATTCAATATCAACCTACTACAACCTCTTTATTCCTTTGGCACACTACAAGCAAATCAGAGAAGCACTAACATTGATAGATTTGAATGTCGACAAGGTTACAAAAGCTCGATACGACTTGATCAAGTGGCTTTATATTTGCTGGACAGACGACTTTGAGCTAGCCAGATTGGAGCCAGCATTGTCATACGAGCCCAATATTGGAAACTGGCTAGAGCAACGTAATTCAGACCCTCGTAAATATTGGCGACAAGGATTACCAATTGGACGGTTAGATAGTGCAGTAGAGAGTCTTTTAACACGACTACCGGATCACAAAATACATGTAAAAAGTTATGGTGAATTTGAAAGTGATTATAAGAATAAACAATCTGAAGTCAGTGAGGGTTTCAGCCTTGTTCGTGATATATTTCATGGATTCGATCCGAGAACTCGTCCTATACTTTGGCGATGCTTACTCGTGCAATCGATATTGTCTAGGGCGATAATTGAGTCAAGTAAACTTTCGCGTGATACAAACATTGAAGAGTTTAAGCCGATTCGGCCGTTTACCAAAACAGAAATCAGAGAGCTCGATTGGAGAAACGATAAGGATGATGTTTCAGAACGTTCATTCTTGAGTGACTTTGAGGTCGCATTTAAATACGTTAAAACGCATTTACCTCATTTGTGTCAGTCTGTTATCGTCAATCATCCATGATAACACTCGAAAACAAAATTAGGTTTTTTGAGAAACTAATGAACTAAACTGTCTGATTAACACGTATTACCCGGTTACTTTCAGCAATTGTTTGCTTAAATTAGAAAACAGTATGACAAAAAATAACTCTGCGACTCTGATTGTTGGCAATCCAGCAGCAAAATTGTGTTTTGAATGGGCAGAATATGATGGTGACGATTGTTTCGATCAATATCGCGTTCAATATCTGAAATCAGACGATATCAAAGAGCAATTTCAATTTGGGCCATGTTCGGCTCATAGCATTCGAAAGATCGAATCATTTCTCAAAGGAGAGACAGATACGGTTCAATCTGGTTTTCGCATTCCACAAATCATCTATTGTGATTTAAATCGTGTTTGAGATTCGCTCAACTTCCATGCATATTCGACCGAACTTTCACTCGATAAGAGAGTCGAAGTAAAATTCGAGATCATTGAATTCAAAATGTCATTTCGCAACTTCTACGATCAAAAATGAATTATGATTTGTATTAGTGACCAGGTAATTATTATTACCCGGACAATCAAAGTTCGAAAGTTTCTTTTTACATGCTGCATTAAACAGTACGATTTTGGGTATCATAAAATATTAAGTCGTTGAAGAGTCATAGAACAAATTTCCTTACAATTAGAGTTAGCTCGACATGACGATTTCTCCATGGTCTGAATATGTGCGTCTACTTAGTCCTGATGAATCCCTTGTTGCTGAAATCTCTGACGCATCGGAGATTTCTATGGGTGGGCCAATGTGGGGAACTCTACATATCTCCAACGATTTCATTGTCGAAAGATGTAATTCATCGATTGCTTGGTCTGAAGACTCTAGATACTTGGCAGTTCCTCAATGGGATCCCAACCGTAAACAACAGCTCGTTGTTATTGAGCCCTTGGCTCGTAAGCGTCAGTATTTCCCAGGAATCTATCGTGTTTTGGAAATTCATCAATTTGAAAATGGCATAATATCAGCAACTGATTCTCCCGCACATATGCCCGACGCTCTCGAGTTTCATCTATCCGATCTGAACTCACAGAATTAACAATGTGCTGGTAATCTACACAATGCTATAAGTAAGGTAAACAGACCCAAAAAAGGCAAAAATCCTACAAGATCCAACTGAGCATGTGCTAAAAGTGTTAGGTAATACCTATTACCCAGTCATTATTCTTTTAGATAAGCCAAGTGATTTTAAAGTGTCTGGTAAATAAGCATTACCGGGACATCTATTCAAAAAGGTATCTGAACATGAAAAAAATAATGCCAAGGCAAAAACAGATTCTCAGCTTCGTTCGAATCTTCATTGCGAAATCTGGACATGGTCCCACCGTGAGAGAAATCGGTGGTGCGTTTAGAATGAAATCAACCAACGGGGCTTCTGGGCATCTCAAAGCGATTGAGGCTAAAGACAGACTGAAACGTCTTGAGTTCATGCTGCGCGGGATTGAAGTCGTGGACAATTTCCAGATCCAGTTTTGCGGTGAAGTTCGATAATAGTACAACTTGTGCCTGCAATTCTTCCCATCTTAAGTGTTTGGATGATTCCTGATTTTAAGTCATCTCTTTGACATTAAAAGCAGAATTACTACTGGCAGTTGTTTGATATTTTTCTTGATCTTTGGTTCTGTAATGCTGACAATAAAATGTCCATTCTTTCCAAAGTCGTGCTACTTCCCAAACAAATTGCATATAAGAAAAGTCATGCATGGCCAACGGGGCTGCCTCTGTAAAAGCAACTCCACGTAACTTTTTATCAAGGTTTTCCATAAAACAAAGTGTTTTGATCAGCTCTTCAGGCATAGACACGATATCTTCAACATAATCCTTGCAACCAACAAACCATTGTTTGAATAAAGTAAAAAGCTGAATACGAAAATGATTATCACTTGTTTTTATACCACGACTCCACATTTGTGTTGCTAGTAAGCCCACCTCTTCAACAACAAATTCGGAAAGTAAACTTGCAGAGTTAATGTTAGTAGCAGTAGCGATATCGACTCGCGTATCTATAAAGTAATCATGCGCATAGCTCCATGCATCCCAAAGGCAAACTACCCCCCAAGTAGCAGATGATACAGCACTACTAGCTCCAGCTTTTGTAGAATTATTTCCTCTTGAAATCACAATATCAATGTTCGGAATATAACGGCTCAAAGCAATGATGATGTGATTGGCATCATGTAGCTCATTCTTATTTAGAGATTGTATATAGACGCAAAATAACTCGAAAATCCTGTTCCGATAAGCAGACTCTTCGATAGGCTGCGATGCATTAACTGCAGAATGAATTTCTTTGACTAACTCCATAGATATATGTGACGCTGTATGTTTCATCGAAAAAGACTTGGGGACACTTGCATTGCAAAGACGAATTGTCAGTTCATGTAAGATTTCTTTTAGCGATGAATATTGCTCGTCAAAAGGAAATAGCTGTGGAAATTTCTTATCAATCTGAGTAACAGTTCCAGTAATTGACAGTTCGTAAACGATTCGTTTAAACACACCATTGCGTACAAATAGTCCACATATTTTTCTTTGTTCGTGATCAGATGCAAAAAGAGACAAATCGATTTGGTTCCACGCAGTCCATACTGCTTTGATCATGGGCTGTAAATTATCCAAATGACGGATAAAACTTGAGACTGATTCGCAATTCAAATTACTACACATCGCGAATATCGTTTGGTTATTAAAATCCACTTGAAGTGGTGATGCAAAAAATATATTTTCGAGATTTTCGACAATATCTGGACATGTAAGAAGCTCTTCAAGTTCTTCAATCACGAGACTTTGTGTATCTAGAGTGAACGAATCATCAAGCAACAACAGCACTAAATTGAATGCTTCTAGAGAATCTACAGCATCTTCTAAGCTATCTCTCACTTGTGGAATAGTCGTATCGTATAGTACCTGTATGTCCAGTTCACTTCGAAAGATCGAAGCGGCTTCAGTTGGGGTAGTATCTCGCAACTTATGGAGATCATTGTATGACAAGATTTGCCATTGGTTGTCGCTTACAACAACTGCCATAGAAAGTTGAGCTGAAAGATACGCATGCATTAGACAACCTCACAATTGACATTGGCCTTTTTACAAAGTTCCTTAATTGCATTTTCGCTGGCAGTTCCACGACGAAGTCTCGTTCGTTTTCGTTCTTGATTAACGCGAAAAGTTTTCCTTAGGGTGATGTGTTCAAAGGTGCGAATGGTCATATCGCCAAAGATCTGTACCTCGAGAAAATCGTCATCTCTTGCTGTTTCGCCACACTTCATAATCAGATTTGCAATATCTTTCAATGTTGCATCTTCTTTAATGTCATCTGCAAGTTTTACTGTACCCAATTTCGTTCGATTTACCCATGTACTTCTATGGCCAGACGGTATGTTTGGACCATTCACAAAAAAAAACAAAGCAGAATTTTCAATAAAAACGGATGACCGATGTTCAATCATGTGATCGTTCAAAATGACGGTACACTCCCCGTAGTGGGGTAAACTTTCTCTTGTTGTAGAGAGACATGCGTAGTGAAGTTGATCAATGTTTTTGTGACTACCCATGAATTCAATTTCGACTTGAGGTCTTAATTTTGCCCAGTCTGGTTCGTCAGTATTTGTATAAGTTAAGAATTGGTAACTCATCAAGTCGTAATAATTTGCGAATGTGCCAGATTTACGAGCCATTGTAAGTAGTTTTGATATTGAACATCCTATGACAGCTTTGCTCGTTTTTAACTCGTTTTCTAACTTTTTAATTGCCTCCGAACAACCACGTTGAGTTGCTTGATATTTGGCATCTTTATATTTCTTCTCCAATGCTTTATATTCCTCGGGTGAGCTTGCCAAACGAACATTGGGACAAATAAGCTGAATGCCACAGTGGGGACAGAAGGTATATTCAAGAGGTATCGCTCCATTGCAGTGGTTGCAGGCTTCATCTAAGCTCATTGGGTATTGCTCAATCAGAAAAAAATAAGAATAGATTAAACAGAGAAATCAATAATAATCAGGTTTCTCACTCGTTCACATTTGCTAGCAGTTAGCAAATGAACACATTCAGGCTAGCCCAATTGTTTTTGATTTGCAACTCTCATTATTGATTATCGATAATGGCTCTGCTTAATGACCAGGTAATTATTGGGCTTGAAACTATGAAGGAAGCCTGCTCAGGTACGATAGCGGGATCCAACAACCGCATCCCGGTTTTTCAACTGGCGACAAGCGACGCCGTGGGCCTGAATGGGAGCGGTCGAAATTAAATTCGTGGCGGTCCGCCGTAAGCGGAGATGCCGGATGGATGTTTGGAGATCCCGTATCCTTCTCGCTATCAACTTGACAACGGCTTCCTCATGGATGTTGAAAAACCCCTTGTTTCATCGAAGTGGGCAAGATAGGTAATGCTCGCACAACCTGGCTTAAGGACTTACGGTGACTGTAAAGACTTTTGCAACAGGCCCTATTGTTTCCCGGTCATTAGCATCACCTTCATTACAATTTACGATAATCTAGCTTATCTGCGAATTGTCCAATATCGAAATATTTGATCTTAAATACTCCCTGCGAGTTTCGACCTGAAATTATCCTTTCCAAGCGTGTTAAAATATTTGTACTCCAGGACCGTAGCGAGATCTGGAAGCAAGTTCTAGGCACTCTTTGATTTCATGTTCACTTGAGGATGAAGTCAAGCACATTTTCTGACTGGACATTTAGTTTATGCTCCCATCCATCCGAGCGATACTTAAACCGGTCTTCAAGATCAGAATTAGGATTGAGTGAAAAGAAAGTACAACCGGTTAGGCGAATTTGAGTCTGCCATATTTGCACAATCCATTTTATATGCCCGCTGAATGATACATTCTTAATAATTTGTCGCCCGGGAGGAGATCTAAATGGAGATATGTCTGGAGGTATGTTTGTAGGCGAATTAACGGAATGAATCTTGGATCTCCTAATGCTAATTCCAGTCTCCGTTACTCCGGCGGATTCTCCCTCAAGGTAGACGGATTCAATCGACACTGGCTGTGTATCCTGAATATCGATCCCACACTTTAAAAACCCGTTTAAGTAGCAATCTGAAACATGAAACTGGTGGAGACCACCACGGCTAGGAAGAGGATTATTGCACACAACCGAAGTCCCAAGAAATGTCATCATCAGACTTTGTAATTTAATTACTCGCGGTGGATCGTACCCAGGTATAGGATCACGATCGCCGTTGGTCTCATTTTTAGGTGGTGTAATATTAGCAACCAAGACGCCTATCGCTCTCGTTGTCCTGTAAGTGTTGTAAGAGTTGAAGTAGCAGTTTGATACTTCAATCACTTAACCGTTTGCAATATGAATAGCGGTATCGTGGAAGTCCTGAAACATACATTCACGTATCAATACATTCTGAACATTGGCAGAAAAAGGTGGTCTACGATCGTTCGCAAATCCTGGAAGTATCAATATACCTTTTCCAGACGTCCGTCGGTCGTTGCTGCCAGCCATCGAATGAGATTCCCTCGACAGTAACCTGAGGACGCTGAATAACTAATCCGATGTCTTCGTTACAATATAAGTTGCGGCGACCATTACTTTTGAGCGTCACTCTCCTAGTAACGTCATCTCCCGATATGAAAAGTGTATTAACAACCACCGCAACGTCATTGCCAATATGATCCGTGTAACTCGGATCATCGATGTTGACAACACCACCTAAATCCGCAATGAGATCGAGATCTTCTTGAATCTTCTCGGTTGTTTTTGCAATTTGTTCCGGCGTTTGTAGCATTCGACTCATGTCTTTCTCCTTGAATTTAAGCTCATATCAAATGGTAGTTCTAGAAGTTCGACGTTTGTCACGTCTTCAGAGGCACCACTTGACATAATTACTCAAAGCTAAAACAGCGCGTCAGTGTTGATCCTCAAACCATCGTTTGACTACCGAAATTTATGACCGGGTAATAGATATTTCCCGGTCATTATTTTAAAGGGTTTCTTTTAAAACGGTCGAATTATAGGACGTCTGAAGAAACGAATGAGTTTATTGGATAACGACCCGGTTCACCGGGTTGCGGCCAACGACTTACAATCTCAGAAAACGAGTTGCCCGCAACTCCGGTGCATTGCTTGGTTATCCAACGGCCGATCTGGGCTATCTAAGTCGGTTTGTACGCCACACACGACATATTCCTACTTTGACTCCAACTGCAAAGCGTCACTCAGTTGAAACTCTTCGTCAGGCGGTAAAACCCCCTTCAAGTCGAGGCGGACAATCAAGTTTCGTTTTCGTATGTCTTTGGGGTCATTTGGAGTTGGCGTATTGTCATTTACGAGAACTAAGTGATTCTCTTGCCAACACATCCCTTCCCAGTTCGGTCTGACTCCTTCATTGCCCAGCAACTGCCTGAGACTGAAGACTTGCTTAAACTCGTGATGTCCCGTGCGATCGAGCGTGATGACGACGATCCACTTGGCACTAAATTGTTTTGCATCTTGCACCAACACAATTGCGCAATTTGCGGTGGAATTATCAGCCGAACGAAACCTTCCCATCACAACTGCCGGAGCGCGAAGCCTCTTTCTTCTTCGTTCAACGAGCATCTTTTTAACGTGTGTTTGGATCTCTTCGAGTTCTTTTTCTTGATCATCTACCTTCTTTTGAATGACATCGATCTCCGTTTGTACGAGCGTTGGATCGACTTCACGCGAACGTCTTTCGGCTGCTCCGTTGAGCATTGCTTCCAAGTTCTTTTTCTTCTTTTGCAGTTGACCCAGTTTAATCGTGCGATTGGCTATTTCTGGGGTCCAACCTTCTTTCGCAAGGTCGCGAATCTTCGAACGACTCATCCTCACGCTTTTCGGCGGTTCTTCATCCGTCGGTGGTTTTTCCAATTCGTATTTCGGCGGTCGAGATGATGGAGTGGATCCCAAACGATGAAAGAAAAGGCGTGGACTTACGAAACGTCTTTTGTTAGCGTTCCAGCCCTCGAAAAGAATCGCGACCTGCTTCTGACCATCGTTGCCTATCGGGACGACATCTAGTCCTTCCAGACCACAATTGTTTGCGGTCGTCAACTTGCTGAAGTCGTACCTTGCAATTGGACCTTCCGGGGACAACAAGGTGGCGTGGCCGTCTACAGATTCACATATGACAACGGGCGAACCGTCGAGAACCGCAATATCCTCGAACTGATGGAGTTCCTTTTCGTATCGGTTGCTTGCTTCGATGAAATCGCGTTTGATCTTGCCAATTGCCTCATCCAACAAAGCGCTTGTGTCAGTTGTTTCTGCAAACGACAACTTGTTGGGAAGTTCTTTTTTCAGTTGATCAATGCTTTTGTCGAAAGCAGAATCAAGTTGCGTTCTTGTATTGGCCAATCCGGTGTCAAAGTTGCGTTTGTTCTTTTCATTTGTCGCGTAGTCCATCGGTGTCGAACTAAGCTGCAGATCCGAGAAGGACATTTCGATTAACTTGTTTCTGTCACGGTCTCCGACAACCATTAACTTGTCACCTTGACTGACGACCCCCGAGGCACCGAACGCTTTGCTTTCAATCACTCTGCGATTTTGAGCTGGCAACTCGTAAGGATTGATTGCCATCAAAGCCACTGTAAGAAACGCAAGCGTGGGTAGATCTGTCATTCGAGAGTTCCTTGCCTTACTCTGCCTTGTCGTTGATGTTTCTTTGCTTTCGTTTGGCGAACAGGTTTTGCGCTTTCGCCATCAGATTCCTGAATAGCGGATGCCCGATCGTGTCGGCGCGTCCCAACATTCTTTGGATAACTTGTTATTAACCTGCACGGACTTGTTCTGATATGACGCTGATATGGAACAAATACGCGCAAAATAACCGGTTTTAGTTCTGATATGAAGCCCCAGCGGCTTCATGTCACACATAGATGCTGGATATAATGCCAGTATGCTGTATACGGTACCAAGCAAAATCAGATTTTCAATATGTAACTTTATTCTTTCTTTCTGTTTACATCAATTACTTGCTAATATTGAAAATAGAAAACACAACAAGGTGCAAGAAGATCTTGAAACTCATTGAGCAACTCGAACAGACATTAAAACGCAATCAGTTCTCGCCAGATTGAGACGAGTAAATGAAAAATATCAATGTTCGGGTAACAATAATTTCCCGGTCATTTAGCCGAATATGAATGGATCTGTTTCTTCACCAACATAAACCGGCCCCCATTTGTTTTGGGTCATCTCCATACAATATTCTGTCGTCGGCTTGACCAGAACAAAAATTAATGAATCACTGGATCTTCTGATAAGGCACCCTCTAATTCGTCTCGGTTCAACATCGTACCAGACACCTGATATCTGAGCCGTTACCGCCGGTATCTCAACTCCCATTACTTCTGTACTGAGAAGTTCATTAATTTTAATAACATCCTCTCTCATGAAATGCCCATCCCAATTGGCGAATTCCAGTGATTCATTTCCTTTATAGAAGTAGGGTAGGAGATATGGTTTCTTTTCGTATCGAAACGTGACAACACTCCGGCCGTTGCATTTTGAGGTATAGTCTCCGAGCTCTTTTATAGCTATTTGAGCTAATGAAAAATGCTCCTCATGAATCTGAATTGAATCACTCATATTCAAAGTCCTGGAAACACATGACCCGATCAATTTATATTTATAATTACGAGAACAGAGTAGGCATTCATTAGGTTTTTGATTGTATATACTGACTAAGCTGAGTGATGCTGAAATTCGATCTTATCTGTTATTTCAACAGTATTTTATGCCGATAAAAATACAATTGGACATTATTTATGTACATATCACCATTCTAGCATTATAGAATTTAGTTTGAGATTGATATTGGAATAATTTGTCGAAATGTTAGCTGTTGAATTAAATGTAAAATTGACAATTCATTACAGTAAATATCTATATGAAAATTTCACTCTCAGTTACTCAACCAATGGGTTTGAAAAGCATTAGTTATAGGGGTCGGCAGAAGTGGCAACTGCTCAACAGATCAAAGCATTATTAAAGAGCTATGGAGAATCTGATAATGAAATGTTCTTATCAGTAGCTCTTCAAATTGCTGCCCATGAAGCTAGAAGCGGAAAAGGTAAACTAGGCTCTGAACTTAAGAAGCTAGTTGATGAGATACAGGAAAAACAACGATCAGCAAAAATTAGTGGAACTCTACCAATTGCTCGACCGAGTGGTGAGTTAGCAACCCTATTGGCAGCGAGTTACCCTAAAACCCATATCAATGACATGGTTTTATCCGAGGACCAGCAGGCTATTATTCATCAAGTAGTGATAGAATATCGTCAACACTCTAAACTTCGTGAACACGGCCTTTCGGCCAAGCGAAAATTACTGCTAGTTGGTCCCCCTGGAGTTGGTAAAACAATGACTTCATGGGCATTGGCAGGAGAACTAAAACTCCCTCTCTTTACTGTCCAATTCCACTCCTTAATAACAAAATTTATGGGAGAGACAGCCGCAAAGTTATTTGCGATATTTGAGGCTATGTACAATACTCCGGGAGTTTATCTTTTTGATGAATTTGATGCAATTGGTGCTGTGCGATCGGCGAGTAATGATGTTGGAGAAATTCGACGTGTGTTGAATTCATTTCTTCAATTTCTTGATCAGGATGACTCAGATAGTCTTATCATTGCAGCAACAAATCTTAATGAAATGCTTGACGAAGCATTATTTCGACGATTTGATGAAATCATAACTTACCATATTCCTGACAATGAAGAGATAAATCAGCTTATCGCAAACCGCCTTTCCGCATTCAATACGAAAAATTTGAATGGCATTCAAATTTCTAAGAAAGCAGAAGGTTTGAGTCATGCAGAAATATGCCGGGCTTGTGACGAGGCTGCTAAAGAAGCAGTTTTAAATAATCGACGTTCAATTCGAACGGAAACTTTAATTAGAGAGGTGGAGGCACGCCTAAAAAGAAAAATTTGATAAAAGGTATCTATTTTGATGGCAGCTTATAAACATATTGTACTTGACGGTACTCGAAAATCTGAACCATATACCTCAACTTGGAGTAGTCCGCGAGATAGTAATATTCCTCCGAGACCTGAAAGAACAACTCATGGCAAGAAATTGCTTACCGATCTAACTAATGCAAAAACGAATGCAACTAGGTTATTATCGACTGAGCCGGTTAGAGAAGGCTTACAATTCATCCCGATGAAATTTGTTGAAAGCTCTAATTTTGAGATGGAAGTAGAGCGATTAGAAAGTTCTAAGGGTATCCAAATAGTAAGCGTTAATGAGGTTGAAGGACGAAAACAGTACATTGTTGCTGTTCCTGATGAAGAAATCGAAACTCTTCAAAAAAAGTTTGAAGCATATTTGGTTGATGACACCCGTGGTGGGAACCCACAAAATGAACCATTAGCATCTGGAATTGATTGGATCCGTTCAGCATTATTAGCTGACTATTGGACTGGAGATAGGAAGGATTTTCCAACAAATACTGATGAATTTTGGTGGGAAGTGTGGTTAGAAGATATAGGTGATGAAAACAACGTCGAGAGTTGGTTTCGATCGAATTGTAAACAACTTGGAATACCAGTAAGTGAACAAAGTACAAAGTTTCCTGATCGAATAGTTGTTTTAGCTTTTACAACATTCAATCAATGGAAAATTTTTCCCGGGTTATTGAATTTTCTGACTGAATTTCGGCGTTCAAATTTAGTTGCTGGTGATTTTTTAAAGCTTACTCCTTTTGATCAATCTAAGAGAATTGAAGAGCTTCTTTCTCGAACTACTTTTGCCTCACAGGAATCACCTTCAGTTTGCATTTTAGATACTGGGATTAATCGAGGGCATCCATTACTCGAACATGCGCTTCGTCCAAATAACACACACACTGTAAAACCTGAATGGAATAGTAGTGACCATTGTGGACATGGAACTGAACTGGCTGGACTTGCGTTATATGGTCCTTTAAATCGAATTTTCGACATCAATGAACAGTTAATTCTGGATCATCAATTAGAGTCAGTCAAGATCTTGCCTCCCGTAGGTTCAAACGATCCTCCTGATTATGGACCAATAACTGTAAAAGCTATGGAAATTGCTACGGATAATGCACCTAATCGATCCCGGGTATTTAGCATGGCAGTAACAGCTGGTGATAAAGACTTTTGGCGTCCTACGTTGTGGTCTGCATCTATTGATCAGGCTTGTGCTGGAGTGAAAGACGGTAAACGAAACTTGTTCATAGTTTCTACTGGAAATCTCCGGGATAATTATGGAAAAAATTATCCGGACGAAAATCACGTATCTAGTATCGAAGATCCTTCTCAATCTTGGAATGCATTAACTGTTGGCGCTTATACAGACTTAATTTGGAGCAATGAAGAGGGATTAGAAGGATATTCTCCAATTGCTCATCCTGGTTCGTTGTCACCTACTAGTCGAACATCATTAGTGTGGGAAGACAGAGCTTGGCCTTATAAGCCAGATGTAGTTTTTGAGGGAGGAAATGATTTAAAAGACGATACTGGATTTGTTACACGATCTGATGATTTAGAGTTACTTACAACTCAATCTTCTGAATATAGCGATGCTTTATTGGGGACTACTAGAGACAGTAGTGCTGCCACCGCACAAATCGCTCGTATGGCAGTAATTTTGCAAGCTGAATACCCGAAATATTGGCCCGAGACTATCCGTGGACTCATTGTTCATTCTGCCGACTGGACAAATAGAATGATCAATGAATTTCCTAGAAAAAAACGTGATCGACGATTGAGAGTATATGGGATGGGAGTTCCTGATTTAGAAAAAGCCAGGCAATCGGCAAATGGTTTTACAACTATGGTTATTCAAGATGTCATTCAACCATTTTGCATAGACGAAAAAAATAAAAAAAAGGGTAAGACAAACGAAATGCATTTGCATGATCTTCCCTTACCACAAAAAGTTCTGGAGCAGCTTGGTAACACGCATATCAGAATGCGAGTTACATTGTCTTATTTTGTGGAGCCAAACCCACCCCGTCGAGGGTATGTTGCGAAATATCATTACGCATCACATGGTTTGAGGTTTTCTGTTCGCCGACCTCAAGAAACACCTCATCAAATGAGATGTCGATTAAGCAGAGAATTCTGGCCTCAAGAAAATAGAACAATGCAAAAAAGCCCAGAAACCGTGATTAGTGATGATCGCAAATGGGATTTAGGGGAAAAGCTATCAAATCGAGGTTCAATTCATTCTGATACTTGGGTCGGAACAGCTGCGGAACTTGCTTCTTCTAATCTCATCGGAGTTTATCCGGTTTCAGGTTGGTGGCGTTATAAATTAAGTGAAGAAAGTGTTGAAAAAAAATCACATTATGCTTTGATTGTTACGATTTCGACAGATGATACACGACTTAAATTATATGACGAAATCAAAAATGAAATTGATAATCGGTTACAAATAAAAACCAAGCCTACAACAGAAATAGAAGTAACCTAAGAGGAATATTTTTTCTCTAGAATAGCGGGTGTTATCCAGAAAAGTAACCTGTAAAACATTGTTACCCAGACAATGTTTTAAAGAGTATGCCTTAAAACGGTTATTAAAAACGCATTTGAGAAAACGATTGAGTATATTGAACGAAGGTAAGAGTAACGTCTGTCGTAACTGGGTGATCGCCGAAGAGTTTTCATTTATGCACGCGTTGCCGATTGCTCCGGTAGACGACTTGGTTATCCGTTGTTGGAAGACCAGTACGCATTGTTGACCAAAACAAGTTCGGGTCATTGCATTTCGGACGTGAGTTCGGCAACAATGTTGTCATTCATTTTTACGACGTCAACCTTATACTCCAGAGTGGAGTCAAATCGAACGATTGCGATCTGGTTAGTGGAAACGAAATAGGATTGTCCGCGAAAATTCAAAGTGTTGCGTTTCGCGTTAAAATGAAAATCGATTGGAATCGGCTTTGTTGCTCCTGCACCAACGAAGCGAACGGTCCTCTCTACCTGCCACAGAGACTCTTCAGGCGAAACGCCGACAAAGCCAGAGCCATCAAAGGTTGCATATTGGTCAATCGTGTTAGGAAAAACAAATGCTAAGCCTACGCGATCATTCGGATCAACATAGTTCAAGAAATAGAAGGCGCCCTTGGTATTGTACTGAGTGCTACTACCGCGAATAATATGGGGACCGCATCCACTCACGATAATACAAATTAGAAGCAGAAAAGAGAGACGCATCTATAACTCACAGTTCGTGCAACTACAGCCGGATAACTATTGATAGACAGAATTTGATTTTGTCTTAATCTATCAGGAATTTTGTCTATTATCAATTTACACTATTGAATTCCTTTCTGTTGTTTAAAATGTTGTCCGGTAAATTACCTTTTACCAGACACTAATGAGTGGAACAGTCTGTTGACGCGTCATTTCAATTCAGTACGATTGTTATTTGCTAAGAGCATATGAGTTGTATCTATTACTTTATGTAGAA